>JBHWOV010000184.1:0-2575 GCA_043424535.1 Aerococcaceae bacterium | reverse complement strand
TCAATCCTCATTATTTATTCATCTGTATCATTGTGTTTTTCTTCATTCCATCCTTCGCTGACACCGTCGCTGGAGAGGACGCTCTTAATAGTCAGGAAGAAGCAGCGGACATCCATCCCGAAGCTCATGCGTTCAATGTATTCGCCGTCTAATTTGGCTTTGACGGGGATGGGTAATTCGTCGCGGCCATTGACTTGAGCCCAGCCTGTGAGTCCTGGGCGAACGTCATTGGCATGGTATTTATCGCGTTCAGCGACTAAATCATCTTGATTCCAGAGGGCAGGACGGGGACCGATGATGGACATTTCACCGCGCACGATATTGATGAGTTGCGGTAATTCGTCCAGACTTGTTTTTCTTAAGAAGGCACCAGAATTCGTAATGAACGCTTCCGGATCATCTAACAAATGCGTCGGCATATCGCTCGGTGTATCGGTGCGCATGGTGCGGAATTTATAAATATCGAATAGTTCTTTATTACATCCGACACGCCTCTGTGTGAAAAAGACAGGACCCGGAGAGTCGAACTTAATCCAAAGGGCAATGACGAGGAAGACCGGCGCTAGAATGATAAGTCCGGCTAACGCAATGATGAAGTCTAAACCACGTTTAATCCATGTATACATATTAGAACCATACCTTTTCATTTTATTATCTCATATATTCTAGCACACTTCGACAAAAGTAGGTAGCAAACATTTGATTATGATATCTTTCTAATATTCACAAATGTGACTGAAATTCCGCTCCATCCGTGGTATGATAGAATGTAAATAAAAGGACATGATAGCGTTGTCATCTGTCGCAATGCCATCTGTCGATGATTAGAAAGGGAAGAAGCGTATGAAAGATTTCTTCAAAAAATTGGCAGTTATTTTAGTCTTATTAGCATTAGTATTTGGAGGTGTCCTCTACGGAGCCAAGCAAATGATGCCGTCGGTGAAAAATCTTGTCGCCGATTATAATGAATCGCTCACGAGTCAAGTGGCGAATAAAACCGCAGCGGTTTTAAGTAAACAGGACGAAAAAGATACCCTCGAAAAACATTATGATTTGATCGATGATACCTTATCCAATCAAATGTTGACCTTGGAACTCGGCAATGCGAGTGTGAAGATTAATACGAGCCAAAATGAAACACTCTATGAAATGGATGAATTGTATACAGGTCAACCGATTCCCGTCAGCATCAATTCCACCGAATTAAATGGCATGGAAGGCTTGGAAATCGAAGTCAATGGCGAACCAATCGAGGACGGTGGCACCTTGACGATTGACCAATTGGGCCGTGAACATTATTTAGATGTTGATATTTCAAATGGTGTCCATGCCCGTCATTACCGCATCCGCACCTTGCCGGAACGTTTCCCTAAAATTGAAAAAATCGGTACCAGTCCAGAAGAAGGGGTCTATTATTCGAATCTCTTTGCCAATCAAGACCATGATGCCAACTTCATTTTCAAACTAGACGAAGCAGGCGAAGTATTATTTTACCGTCAAGACAAGAAACAAATGATCGGCTATTTCCAACAAGCCAAGGCACCCAATGGTGATCGCCGCGATATTTATTTTCAAAATCTCAATGGCATGACGACAACGATTGGTAATTCCTATGGGACAGGGGAATTTGTCGTAATGGATGAAAATTATGAAGTCATCGACCGTGTCGTTGCCGAGCCATCTGAAAAATATGATATTCTCAATCCAACACTGGACCATCATGATTTCGTCTATATCGATGATGGACATTATATCTTACTCAAATATGCGGAAGTTTATCCAGAAGCAACCGAGGATGAAAATGTCCCAGAAACAGTGACTTCTTCAACAAATTTACTGGCAACTTATATTCAAGAAGTCAAAGATGGCGAGATTGTCTTCGAATGGTTGAGTACGGATGAACCCGCATTTTATGAAGCATCGGTTGAAAGCAATAATTATCAAAATACCGACCGCAGTTCAGCCGACTATACGCATGTCAACAGTGTCGCCATCGATCCTAAAGACAATAATCTCGTACTGAGCGCGCGTCATTTAGACGGCCTGATCAAACTCGACCGTCAAACAGGTGACGTGCTCTGGGTCTTGGGTGGCGCATTGGATGACTTTGGCCTGACGGATGACCAAAAAATGTACCGTCAACATGATGCCACTTATACCGAACATGGCACACTGGTTGCCTTTGACAATGGGCATAGTGAAGCCCGTCCGGTGTCACGTGCGGTGGAATATACCCTCGACGAAGACGCGAAAACCGTTGAAGCATTTAAGGCACATGGCCAAGAATTGGATTATTTCGGTATGTATACGGGATCTGCGAATTATCTCGAAGGGAGCGACCGTCTCCTCAGCATTGGTTGGGGGCAAGGTCGTAATCATCACCATTTGTATAGTGAAATCGATACAGAAACCAATACGATTACGACTGAAATTATCGTCAATCCTAAACATGAAAATACCTATCGTGTCATTAAATATTTAGCGAATTAATATTCAAAACGAGCGAGCCAGAACGAAAAAATTGTTCTGGCTTCTTTATTTTCGAATATCATAGATTTCGGAAATAATTGACTTT
>JBHWOV010000183.1:0-5988 GCA_043424535.1 Aerococcaceae bacterium | reverse complement strand
TGTCTATTTAAATGAGAAAATTAAAAATAAATGTTGATTTATTAATTTGTTATGTTATTCTATACTTATGAAAAATAGGAGTGACAACATGATTAATATAAACACATTTAATTTATTATTAGCGAACGCGTTATTATTAGAAATCTAATAGATCTCTAAGAATGCGTTTTTCGCAATGCTTAGAGAACATATTTCTCTAAGCTAATAATTAGTGAACGAATGTGTCACTCATTAACCCGCTTGGAAGAAGCGGGTTTTTTTCATATAAAAATGATAAGGAGCGATATTATGTCACAAGTACAAGACAAAACCGTAAAATGGGATGGCGAATTACAACAACAAGGATACGATATTTTAAATGGTGAAGGTGGAGCAATCGTAACACCAACAAAAGTGGGCTATATCATCCAAACATCTGATAAGGCTGGCTTGGAGCGTAAATTTAAAGCAAAAAATCGTAATCGAAATAAACCTGGTGTCGTGCTAATTGGTGATTTAGATCAATTGTTCGAAATTGCCGGGATGTCTCCAGATATGAAAGAGTTGTATCAAAGATGTTGGGAAGCCGACGCATTATTAGGATGTATATTACCTTGGAAAGAAGAAGGAAAAAAATATATTCCTGAAGACGGGTCACAAGAGTTGATGACAGATGTTAGAGGGACAAGTTGTTTTGTCATTAAATTTGGTGTTCCCGGAGAACAAATAGCTAAAAAATTGTGGCAAGAAGAAAGAAAATTAGTCTTTGCTTCTTCAGCAAATCCTTCTGGCAAGGGAAATCGTGGATTAGTATCAGGAATAGGAGAAGCAATCGAACAAGAAGTGGATCTCATTATTGAAGGCGATGAATATGTTGCGTCAATTCAACCTGATAAGACGATTGAAACCCGTTATGAACAAGGTGTGATGGTATCCTTTGTTGATAAGGAAGGAAATTTAGTCCCAGATCAAGGTGATCAACGTTCGGTTCATCCATGTCCTGTATTGATCAGAAAAGGCTTAGATAATGCCTTTATCATGGATAATTTAGCGGACCTTTATAATACTTGGGATTATCGCCACGGAGAATATTATTAATTTGATAAGGAGGATATAAAATGCAGAAGGTTCAATTCTTAGATACGACTCTCAGAGATGGTGAACAAACACCTGGCGTAAATTTTAATACACAAGAAAAGGTGCAACTCGCATTACAATTGGAAAAATGGGGCGTCGATGTGATTGAAGCAGGTTTCCCTATCGCAAGTACGGGTGACTTTGAGGCAGTAAAAGCCATCGCTGAAAAATGTAAACAAGCAAGGATTGGTGCTTTGGCTCGTTTAGCAAAAGAAGATATCGATCGTGCCTATGAGGCGTTGAAAGATGCTCAATTCAGCCAATTACATGTTTTTATCGCAACAAGTCCGATTCACCGAGAATATAAATTAAAAATGTCTCAGGAAGAAATTTTAGATTCTGTTAAAACACATGTCACATATGCAGCGTCTTTATTCGAAGAAGTTCAATTTTCTCCTGAAGATGCGACTCGTACAGAATGGGACTTTTTAGCGGAAGTCATCCAAACAGCCATTGAATGTGGAGCCACTGTCATCAATATTCCAGATACTGTGGGTTATACCAATCCGACGGAGTTTGCCAATTTATTCAAATATTTGCAAGAACATGTCAATAATTTCAATGAAGCAATCTTTTCAAGTCATTGTCATGATGATTTAGGTATGGCAGTGGCTAATGCCTTGGCAGCATTTGAAAATGGTGCTTTACGCGTTGAAGGTACGGTCAATGGGATTGGAGAGCGTGCTGGAAATACTGCATTGGAAGAAGTAGCAGTGGCATTGCATATTCGCCAAGATATTTATCCATTTGAATCGAATATCAACTTAAAAGAAACAAAACGGACATCAGATTTGGTGAGTCGCCTATCAGGAATGCCAGTTCCAAGAAATAAAGCCATTATTGGGGCAAATGCTTATGCACATGAATCAGGTATTCATCAAGATGGTGTCTTAAAAAATCCTGAAACTTACGAAATTATTACGCCTCAATTAGTAGGAATTGAAACGAATCAATTACCATTAGGGAAACTATCAGGACGTCACGCATTTATAGAGCGCATGAAATCATTGAATTATGATATGAGTGATGAAAAAGAAGTAGCGGATCTCTTTGGTAAATTTAAAGATTTAGCCGATCGTAAAAAGAAAATTACCAATGCTGACCTTCATGCTCTATATACCGGGAAAAAGATTGAGGAAACTGGTCGATATGAATTAGTTCAATTGACGATTCAAATTATCGATGAATCAATGTCAGCTGCGACAGTTGCTGTCTATGACCGTCATGAAGATAATCAATTAAAACAAGCGACGGCAACGAGTTCAGGAATTGTAGATGCTGTTTATACAGCAATCAATTCGATATCTGATCAACAAGTTATTTTACAAGAATATAAAATTGATGCGGTAACAGAAGGTATTGATGCGCAAGCTGAAGTTCATGTGACCGTCGTCAAAGAAGATGGCTTCGTTCAATATGGAACGGGAATTGATCATGATGTGGTTCGAGCCTCAGCAAAAGCTTATTTACAGGCTTTAGATTAGGAGGATATCATGAAAAAAATTGTCGTATTACCCGGAGATGGTATTGGCCCAGAGATTATGCAATCTGCTTTACATATTTTAGAAGTGGCGTCAAAAAATGAATTTGATTATGAAATTCAAACCTTTCCTTTTGGGGGCGCAAGTATTGATAAACATAATACGCCATTGATGGATTCTGTTATTGAAGGCGCTCAAAATGCGGACGCAATATTATTAGGGGCTATCGGTGGTCCACAGTGGGAAGATGCCGCTGTCACACCTGAAATGGGATTATTAGCACTTAGAAAAAAACTCGGTCTATTTGCTAATCTTAGACCGATAGATTCTAATGAAGCCTTTATCGATCATTCACCTCTCAAAGCGTCGGTTGTCAGTGGGACAAATATGTTAATCGTTCGTGAACTAACAGGAGGACTTTATTTCGGGGAACCCAAATGGGAAGAAAATGACAAAGCGTTAGATACAACGATTTACCATCGTGATGAAATTGAACGCATTGTGCATCTCGCATTTCAACAAGCCCAAGAACGAAAAAAACATTTAACGTCGGTGGATAAAGCGAATGTTTTGGCCACGAGTCGTTTGTGGCGACGCATCGTCAATGAAATCGCGCCTTCTTATCCTGATGTCACCGTTGAGCATCTCTATGTAGATGCTGCAGCGATGAAAATCATTACAGAACCTGCACGATTTGATGTGATTGTTACTGCGAATCTTTTTGGAGATATTTTATCAGATGAAGCATCGGTCATTACTGGATCTTTAGGAATGTTACCATCAGCGAGCATGAACGCGTCTGGATTAGGACTTTATGAACCGATTCACGGTTCCGCTCCCGATATCGCCGGAAAAGATATCGCCAATCCAATGTCGATGATTTATTCAATGACGATGATGTTAAGAATCAGTTTTAAAGCATTTAGTTTAGCGGAAAAAATTGAGCAAGTAGCACATCGAGTAATGGAAAAAGGAATATTAACACATGATTTAGGTGGTAATGCAACAATGTCGGAATTTACCAATGCCATCATAAAAGAATTAGAGATATAGGTGATGAAATGACAAATGTGCTGCATGGAAAATTGATTGATTTTACTAATAAAGCATGGGCACTTCAAGAGATTTTACCATTGGTATTTGAAAAACAATTGAGTAGTGAGGGGTATAGTGAATTTCTTTTTTATCAAGAAAAATATTTCCCAGGACTACCGCGACGTCTAAATCCTTCATTTCCCTTAAATCAACATGATGCACCGAGTTTTTTGCTTGTGCAATCAAGTTTTGGTCAGGTAAGTGAAGATCGAGACCCATTAGCGACGATTTTAGGACTCATTGATGTAAATATCAAAGTATTGATTTCAATCGAGCCGCTGGATTCACGTTTTTCGCGCGCAGCGATAAATAAGGGATTGGTAAATATTATTGTTGAGGATGAAATTTTTCATATTTTAAAGAAAAATCAATCAAGCATAGCTCAAATCAATCTTTCTGATTTTACGCTAACAATCGATGATAAACAGTATCAATTTTCAATAGAACAATATAGTGAGACAGTGATTTCTCAAGGCATGAATCAAATCGATTATACATTGACATTTAATGAAGCGATTAATAACTATGAAGCACATTTTATCTCATTCGACGAATGAAGGAGGAGACATAATGGGGAAAACATTATTTGATAAAATATGGGAACCACATGTGATTGCTGGAGAAGAAGGAGATTCACAATTATTATATATTGATCTGCATCTCATTCACGAGGTAACTTCTCCACAGGGATTCGAAAGTTTGCGTAATGAGGGGCGAAAATTACGCGCACCAAATAAAACATTGGCGACCATCGATCATAATAATCCCACAAAAGATATTTTTAATTTTGAAAATCCTATTGCCAAAAAACAAGTTGAAACATTACAAAAAAATTGTGCTGAATTTGGCGTGGAATTACTCGATCATGGAAGCGCAGAACAAGGCATTGTCCATATGGTTGGACCAGAAACAGGTTTGACACAGCCAGGGAAAACCATTGTTTGTGGTGACTCTCATACAGCCACAAATGGAGCATTTGGAGCTATTGCATTTGGGATTGGTTCTTCTGAAGTAGAACATGTCTTTGCGACGCAATCTTTGTGGCAAAAGAAGCCCAAATTAATGCGTATTGAAGTAACAGGTGAATTACAACAAGGCGTTTATGCCAAAGACATTATTTTGCATCTGATTCATAAATATGGCACTGATTATGCGACCGGTTATGCGATTGAATTTTCAGGAGAGGTGATTGAAAATTTATCGATGGAAGGACGGATGACTTTATGTAATATGGCCGTAGAATTTGGTGCTAAATATGGATTAGTAGCTCCAGATCAGAAAACATTTGATTATGTTGAAGGCCGTAGAAAAGCGCCTCAAAATTTTGATAAAGCAGTGTCCTACTGGAAAACATTATATTCAGATGCTGATGCGGTGTTTGATGCGGAGTTACAAATAGATGTCAGCACATTAGCGCCATATGTTACTTGGGGAACGACTCCATCAATGGGGCTTCCTTATGGAGAATCATTTCCAACCATCCATGATCATAATGATGAACGCGCCTATGAATATATGGAATTAGAACCAGGGATGACTTTTGATCAAATACCTTTAGAATATGTTTTTATTGGATCTTGTACCAATGCACGATTAGAAGATTTAGTGGCAGGTGCAAAATATTTGAAAAATCGAAAAGTGGCCGATCATATTACAGCCATTGTCGTTCCCGGAAGTCGTACAGTAAAAACGCAAGCTGAAAAAATGGGAATTGCTCAAATGTATATCGATGCTGGCTTTGAATGGCGTGATCCTGGTTGTTCGGCTTGTATTTCAATGAATGGTGACCAAGTGCCACCTCGTAAACATGCTGCGTCAACGACAAATCGAAATTTCGAAGGAAGACAAGGGCCAGAGTCACGGACACATATTTGTAGTCCAGCGATGGCGGTACTTGCCGCTGTGAAAGGACATTTCTATGATACGCGTCTAGATGATCAGGAGGTGCCTCAGTATGGAACCATTTAAAATTCATGAAGGAACCGTCGTTTGTTTGCCTGATGATAATATTAATACCGATCAAATTATGCCAAGTCGCTATTTAAGTCATATAACTAAATCAGGTTTTGGTGAATTTTTATTTGCGAATTGGCGTTATCAAATTAGCGAAGAACATCCCGAATCACGCGAATTAGATCCGGATTTTCCATTAAATTTTCCGGAACACCAAGGTGCGACTATATTGGTGGCAGGTGATAATTTCGCTGGTGGATCATCGAGAGAACATGCTGTTTGGGGTCTAACGGATTATGGCTTTAAAGTAGTCATTGCAGGGAGCTTTTCAGATATTTACTTA
>JBHWOV010000182.1:0-3941 GCA_043424535.1 Aerococcaceae bacterium | reverse complement strand
GACTAAACTCAAAAAAAGCAACTTCACCAATATCATCTTGACCTTTAGGTGACATTCCGATAAAGATGATATTTGGTTCTCTTTCCTCTAACCACATACCTGATTTAGTATAAACTTTCATGATATTGTCTCCTTTCATTTATAGCAAATAATTAAATCTACAATACATTATAACAATTTAGTCTATGATAAAGATAGATGAATTTTTTCAATAAAAAATCCAAGAAGATTGAACTTCTTGGATCATCATATTATTTCTCTATAATTCTTGCCGGGACACCGACAGCGGTTGCGCCTGCAGGAACATCTTTCAATACGACTGCACCCGCTCCAATTTGTGCACCGTCACCAATTGTAATATTACCAAGTACAGTAGCTCCCGCGCCTATGATAACATCATTACCGATTGTTGGATGTCTTTTTGAACCTAGCTCAGTTGAGACACCTCCAAGTGTCACACCATGATACATGGTAACGCGATCTTTAATAATCGTCGTCTCACCAATAACGATCCCCATACCATGATCGATAAACAAATAGTCACCTATTTCAGCACCTGGATGAATTTCTATTCCTGTCGTGCGACGTGCTTCTTCAGAAATAACACGTGCTTGATAATAATTACCGACTAAATACTCTTCACGAGCTTTTTGATGCATTTGTCGTGCTACCAAACCTGGATAAAGATATGCCTCTTCAACTGAATGGCAAGCTGGATCTTGTTCAAAGATATATTCGGCTTCTTTACGCCAATAATCTGGCCCCTTATGATTCATTTGAAAAAATCTCCATTGAAAGATAACGTTCGCCTGAGTCTGGCAATACTGTCACTACTGTTTTGCCTTTACCTAATTCTTTAGCTATACGTTTTGCACCGACAAAATTTGCACCTGATGAAATACCAGCTAGAATTCCTTGTGTTCGAGCTAATTCACGCATGCCATCAAAAGCATCTTCATTCGATACACCAATATAGCGATCAATATTTTTATCTGTAAATAATTCTGGCACAAAGTTAGTTCCTAAACCTTGTAATTTATGTGAAGCAGATTCGCCTTTAGAGAAAAGTGGAGAGTCCTCAGGTTCTAAACCTACAACTAATGCATCAGGATTGCTTTCTTTTAAGACATTCCCGACACCTACAACGGTACCTGAAGTACCGATACCGGCAACAAATGCATCAATATTGCCTAAATCTTCTAAGATTTCTTTTGCTGTTGTTTCTTCATGCGCTTTAATATTTGCTGGATTGCTAAATTGTCCTAAAATCAGTCCTTGACGCTCTTCAGCGATTTCTTCCGCTTTCGCTTTCGCACCAGCCATCGCACCTTCTGATGCTGGGGTTAATACTAATTCAGCACCATAGGCTTGAATTAATTGCCGGCGTTCCATTGACATAGAGTCCGGCATAACAATGACGGCTTTTAAACCTAGAGCTGCACTGGCCATCGCTAAACCTACCCCAGTATTCCCTGATGTTGGCTCAATAATCGTATCGCCTTTTTTTAATTTTCCTGAATCCATTAAATCTTTTAAAATATATTTAACGGGACGGTCTTTTACCGAGCCTGATGGATTATTTTTTTCTATTTTTACATAAATATCTGCAGAATCTTCGTCTAAATGGTTAATTTTGATCAATGGTGTGTGACCAATTGAATCAATAACATTTTCAAATAACATTCTATCTATCCCCTTTTCTCGTTTGTTCACATTTAGTATAGTCGTAATATCAAAAAAATGCATTGACTTTGCTCAATGCATTCAGTGAATTAGTAATAGCGTTTCATTAATAAGGTCGAAATTGGAGGTACTGCTTTAGTATCTTCAATCGTCTCAATATTTTGATTGTTATTATAGACAATGTGATCTTCAATTAAAATAGTATACTCGCCGGATTCAACGGGTACATTCAATACATTACTCTGGGCATTGAATACAAGTATTAATTGATAATCTTCACAATCATAAGTTAAATGAACAATTTGATAATCTTGACGAATCACATTCATCGCGTCTCTGATCGCTTCATAACTCGTCAATCGAAGCAATGGCTCATTATGTCTTAATTTAATCAATTCGCGAACAAGCACGACACTTTGACGATATTCTTCTTGACGATTCCAATCAATTTGATTGATTTCATCCGGTTTATTGTAACTATCGCGGACACCATATTTTGTACGCATAAATTCTTGGCCAGCATGAATAAAGGGCACCCCTTGTGCTAGCATGATGATGGTCGTTGCTAACATGTGCTGACGTTCAATAATTTCTTTATTCTGGTGTGGACTCGATGCGACTAATTTATCATATAGAGTAAAATTATCATGGGCTTCAATGTATTGAATTAATTGTAGCGGGTCATTGTAATTACCAAAGTCGACCCCGCCCATAAAATTACTGACGACTTGAGGCTCCATATACCAAGCGCCATTGACATAACCTTTGGCTGTAATTTCAAAGTCATTCCCTTTTACAGCTTCCCGAAGGCCATCATTAAATTGACCAATACCAGGCATAAATTTTGCATTGCCTTGATTGGCAGCTCGCACATCACTTGAAAGTGGCGTATAAAGATCCCAGCCTTCACCAAACAATAGAATCGATGGATCGATTTCATTGAGTGCTAATCTCACTTCATTCATTGTATTAATGTCATGAATTCCCATTAAATCAAAACGAAAACCATCGATATGGTATTCGCGGGCCCAATAGGAAACACTATCTACAATATATTTCCGTACCATGGCTCGTTCGGAAGCCGTATCATTTCCGACACCGGTCCCATTTGTCAATTCGCCCTTTTCATTATATCGGAAATAATATCCTGGCGCTGTCTTGTGGAATGCGTGATTTTCTACTTCATACACATGATTGTAGACAACATCCATAATGACTCGCAAACCTTTGTCATGAAAGGTTTTTATTAATTCTTTCATTTCTGTGATACGAGCGAACGGATCAAATGGATTTGTCGCATAAGAACCTTCTGGGACATTATAATTATAAGGATCATAACCCCAATTATAGCTTGAAGGAGGCTCTTCTGTTTCATCGACTGTTGCATAATCAAAAGCAGGCAATAATTCCACATGTGTCACGCCTAAGTCTATTAAATAATCTAATCCTGCCGGTGAACCATAATCATTCACTCGTCCTTCTTCAGTAAGACCTAAAAATTTTCCTTTATTTTGTATATTACTGGAATCACTCACCGTCAAATCGCGGATATGCGCTTCATAAATAACTGTTTTTTCAGGGGTTTGCCATGAAGACATTCGTTCGCCCCAACCTTCTGGATTAGTGCGCGACAAATCTACCACTACACTACGGTGTCCATTGACAGTCGCTGCCTTAGCATAGGGGTCATTTGTTATTACTTGTTCATCAGTGACAAAAGTCAGTCGATATGCATAGGTCAATCCATGATGATCGCCTATTAATTCTGTCGAAAAAATTCTTAAATGCTCATCAAATTCCATCAAAATGCTCTGTTGTATTTCGCCATACCAATTATCATAAATAATTAATTCAGCTTGAGAAGCAGTTGGTGCCCACAATCTGAAGATCGTTGACTCTTCAGAATAAACTGCACCCAATTCTCCATCATAATGGCGGGTTTTGGTAAACATACTGTCTTGACCTAATCGCATCAGTGCATCTTGATAATATTCTTCTTGCGAGTATGAGTCATCTCGCATCGGTAATGGTGTTCTCACTGTCTGCTCCTTTACGTAAAATGACAACAGGCTCAACCCTCTCAGGTCGAGCCTATTACAAACTCTCTGACTCAAAAATGAGTTACGAGTGAATTCACTACTATTTAGTTATATTATTAATATATTGATGTGTTAGTTGGCAATATCGTTCATACCATATATCAATAAACGCTTGATTAAAGGGTCCAATACCCTGATCTATCCATCGAACAAGTTCTT
>JBHWOV010000181.1:0-7677 GCA_043424535.1 Aerococcaceae bacterium | reverse complement strand
TTAGTATCCAACATCGGCACTGATGAATGCTTCTTCTAAATCTTCATAGAAATCTTCATCAATTTCTCTAAATCCAGAAAATAAATCTGAAATACGGTCAGAGAAATTTTTACGAGTCTTTTCCATTCCTTTGTCATATTTATCAAAGACTATGGGGGAGGATTCTTGTTGTATCTCTTCTTTGACTGCTTCATCTTCACCTGTAAATGCACGTCGAATACGATCAAATAATCCCATTTACAATCACTCCTTTTCTAAATAGTGATAAATAGCTTGCGCTACACCACTATCATTATTTGTTCCAGTGACATATTCCGCGATATCTTTTAGCGACTGTGATGCATTACCCATTGCGACACTATGCAATGGTAAACTTAACATTTGACGGTCATTTTCTTGGTCACCAATCGCTACGATTTCAGACATCTCTAGTCCTAATTTTTCTGCAAAGCCTTCAATCGCACTGCCCTTATCTGTTCCTTTAGACATGACTTCTAATTGAAATGGATGGGATAGTGACACACTATAATTTTCCATCAATTCTGGATTGATTTTTGGACGTTGTTTCGTTAAATGCTCTTCTTCAACGGTGATCACAAATTTATTAAAGCGGTGATCGTCCGCAAAGGTATCATAGTCCTTCACGGTAGAAGGCGCATTGGATAATTTCGTCGTATAAAATGATTCATAGCCTTCTGGATACGCTAATGGTTCATAAACCCATTCGTCATCGATTGGATTAATCGGTAAATCTAAACGTGTCGTCTCCGCATACCATAATTTAAAGTCCTCTAGAGAGAGTGTATTGGATAATAAGACTTCCCCATCACTGGCTCTGCGTACTTGTGCTCCATTGAAGACAATCACATAATCTTCTGCTGTATTCAGTCCTATTTCATCGACGAGATATTTCATCGCTAAATAAGGACGTCCTGTACAAATAACAATTTTCACGCCTTGTTCATGGGCATAATGAAGGGCTTTTAAATTTTCCGACGTAATTTGTTTCTCATCATTGAGTAATGTTCCATCTAAGTCGATGGCAATCATTTTAATCATATTGATCTCCTTTCACGAATCAATCATTGTTTAATCTTCATTGACGACATCTACTGCTTCACTTAATTTGACACTGGCTAAGCGCGATACACCTGTTTTCTCCATCGTAACACCATAGAGAACATCCGCATGTTCCATGGTTCCTTTTCGGTGGGTAATCACAATAAATTGTGTGTCATAAGTGAAATTTTGGATATATTCACCATAGCGATAAACATTCGCATCATCCAATGCTGCTTCGACTTCATCGAGGATGACAAAAGGCACTGGCTTCACTTCTAATAAGGCAAATAATAAAGCAATCGCTGTTAGCGCACGTTCCCCACCTGATAATAAGGCAAGATTTTGTTTTTTCTTGCCGGGTGGTTGGGCAATAATATCGACACCTGTCGTGAGTAAATCATCGGGATCCGTCAATTCTAATGACGCTGACCCACCCATAAATAAATGGGTGAAGGTCTTTTTGAATTGTTCATTAATTTGTTTAAATGACGTTTCAAAGCGTGTTTCAACTTCCTTATCCATTTGCGCCATTGTCTCCTCTAATTGAGCCATGGCCGTTAATAAATCTTCTTGTTGTGTTAATAATGTTTGATAACGTTCATTTAACACTTCAAAATCTTCAATAGACTGTAAATTGACGGGCCCTAATTGATCGATTTCACGTCTTAATGTTTTGACAGTTTTTTGTGTTTCTTTAATATTTTCTAAAGTATGTGCTTCTTCGACTGCTGCTTCATAACTCAATTGATATTCTTCATTTAAATACTCTAATTGCGTATCAATAAAGGCTTGAATCTTTTCATTTTGTGCTTGATAAGTCGCTTGTTGACGGTACTGTTCTTGAATTGTTTTGGTGAGCGACGTATTTTGTTCTTCTAATGCACTCACCTTTTCATTCAATGATTCCCGTTCCTGTCTTAATGACTCGACGGTTTCGGGTGTATATTCAGAAGAAGTCTCAATCGAATTCAATGTTTCTGTAATGGATTGAATTTCTGACTGTAAATTGGTTAATGTCTCTTCGAGTTTTTTTTGCTTTTGTTGTGCTTGTTGAATTTGCTGATTTAAGCGTTGTTGTTCTTGGCGTTGCCGTTGAACTTCTTGATTGCTTTGTTTTAATTCTGACGCACCAACGGCTGCTTTTCGTTCGAGCGCATTTAATAATTCATTGACTTCCAGCAAAGCACTCGCTTGTTCTTGTTCAGAAGACTGTGCTAAATGCATGGCTTCTTTTAATTCTTGAATATTTAAATCTGCTGCTGTCAATTCATCTTGCGCAGTTGTTAAACGCTCTTGTCGCGTTTCGTTTTCTTGTTCTAATTCTTGTAAATCAGCTTGATTTAATTTGGTTTGTTTTTCTAAACTTTGCCATTGATGAAAGGCATTTTGTTGCTCAATCTTCTGTGATTGCCGTTGATTATCAATTTGCATCAGCTCTTGTTGTAATGCATTGATTTGGTCTTGATTCTGTTGATATTGCATGGATTGCTGTGTCCATTGATTTTCAATTTGCTTTAGTGCTTGTTTTGAATCCGCCATTTGCACTTCCAGTGCGTCTAATTCTTGTTGACGCTTTAAGATGGTTTGTTGTTGATTCTTTTGTTGACCACCAGTAATCGCACCACCAGGCATTAATAAATCTCCCGCAAGTGTAACGATACGTACACGATGATTGGTTTTTCGGGCGATTGCCTGCGCATTGTCAATGGTATCAACAATGATTGTAATCCCTAATAGATTATCAATAATTGTTTGATTCTCTTGACTCGTTTCAACGAGTTGATTAGCTGTATCGATAAATCCTGGCGATGTGGAAACCATTTGATAGAGTTGCTGATTCAATGAACGCGGCTTAATATTGGGCTTCGGTAAAAAAGTTGCCCGTCCAGCTCGGTTTTGCCGTAAATAATTAATCGCTTGTTTCGCTGTCTGATCATTTTCGACGATAATATGTTGTGCAGAGCCACCTAATGCAATATCGATGGCGACTTGATATGGTTGTGGCACTTGAATAACATCGGCGACGGGACCAATAATGCCATCTATGCGATCGGCTTGTTTCATAATCGCACGGACGCCACCATAATAACCTTCGTAATTATCCTGAGCTTGTTTGAGATAATGGTGTTTATTTTCCAATTGTTGTAATTGGCGTTCTGCATCAAATAAGGATTGCTTCATCCGCTCATTATCTTGCGTCGCTCTTTGATAGCTTTCTTCAATTTGTTGTAATTGCTGATGTTTCTCATTATAAGCAGCTTCTAATTGTTGCAATTGTTGTTCTTGCTGTTGATATTCTAATTGCGATGCTTCTAATTGTTCTTGATTCTGTTCATTTTCTCGTTGAATTTTACTCTGTCTCTGCAAAGCCAATTCGTGTTCTTTATTGAGATGTGTGATTTCATTAGAAAGTTGCGTCTGGCGCTGATAGCCATCAATTAAGCGGGATTGCCATTCATCTTGACTGGTGTCTTGATTTTCGGTCAATTGTTGCTTGATCATTTGACGACTTTCAATTTCTTGTTGCCATTCATTTTGTTGTTGTTGCAATTCGGCTTGTTGTTCTTCCGCTAATGACAATGCTTGGGTCACTTGCTCTTTTTCCTGTTTTAATTCGGACAATCTTTCTTGATTCTCATCGTATTGCGTTTGATTAAACCGTATCTCTTGTCGCTTAATTTGTTCATCCGATTTCAATTGTTCAACCCGTTGGATCGAAGTTTGATACGCATCGGTCGCTTCATCGAGTTCTTGATTCAAATTTTGTTGACGCGTTTTATATTGTTGAATCTGTTGTTCGATTTGTTGCAAATGCTCTTCCTTTTTTTGTAGCACTTGTTCAATTTCTTGGAGTGCTTGATTATTTTTGTGGAAATCTGCATGATAATCTTTGATTTGTTTCGTATAGAGTGAAATTTCTAACTCTTTCAAGGCACTCTTTTTCTCTTGATAAAGCAGTGCTGCTTCACGCTGTTTCGTCAGCGGCGTTAATTGTTGTTCAATTTCATAAATAATATCTTTGACACGGTTAAGATTATCGGTGGAACGCTCCAATTTTCTGGCTGCTTCATTTTTGCGGTATTGATATTTTTGCACGCCAGCAGCTTCTTCAAAAATCGCCCGTCTTTCTTCTGGTTTATTGAGAAAGATTTGTTCTACTTGACCTTGGGAAATGATCGAAAATGAATTTTTTCCGAGTCCGGAATCCAATAATAAATCGACGATATCCTTTAACCGGACCGATTCATTATTAATTAAATAATCACTATCACCATTTCGATTATAACTACGGGAAATACTAATCTCACTAAAATCATAATCCAAATAACGATCTTCATTATTTAAAACTAAGGTCACTTTGGCAATATTTACAGGTTTTCTTTCCTGTGTCCCATTAAAAATAACATCTTCCATACGATTACCACGAAGACTTTTGGCTGATTGCTCACCTAAGACCCATCGGATAGCTTCGGATAAATTACTCTTACCACTTCCATTGGGGCCGACAACAGCTGTCATCCCTTGATCGAATTCAATGACCGTCTTATCCGCAAATGATTTGAATCCTGTCATTTCAATTCTACTTAGATACATGAAGATTACCTTTCTCGTCGAAAAATTCAAATGCTTTTTTGGCGGCTTCTTGTTCTGATAATTTCTTCGTTTTACCGCGTCCGGTCGTAATTAACTGGTCATTGACATAGAGACCGGATTCAAATATTTGATTGTGTGCTGGGCCTTCTTGACTGACTAAACGATATTGAATCTTAATAGAGCCATGTTGTTGTAGGCGTTCCTGCAATTCGGTTTTATAATCATGCTTATCGTCGGTCACTAATGTTTTATGATTATTCAATAATTGTTCCAATAAGAATTTTTCAACCACTTCATAGCCTTGATCTAAATATAGTGCCCCTAAAAAGGCTTCGAAACAATCTGCTAATATCGAATTGCGCAGTCGTCCCCCATTAGCTTCTTCTCCATGTCCTAATTTGATGTATTTATCAAAATGATTTTGACGTGCTAAAAAAGCTAAACTCTCTTCACGTACTAATGTCGCACGCATGCGAGAGAGAAAACCTTCAGGTTTATCCCGGTAATAATGGTAGAGATAATGACTCGTAATCATTTCTAATACCGCATCGCCCAGAAATTCTAAGCGTTCATTATTCTCGATTTGTTGTCTTTTTTGTTCATTTACAAAAGAAGAATGACTAAAAGCCGTATGAATCAGTTTCGGCTCATGAATTTTAATATTCAATTGTTTTTCAATTGCTTTAATGATGGTCATTCCTACCTCCTTCAAATAATGGGGGTTTTGGATAATAGCCCCATTGTTTAATCAATGCTCTCATATTTTACCATGTATTGACATGAGTAACAAACAAGCACCTAGCAGGAAAATAAAAAGAACACCCAAAAAGGGTGCTCTCCTTAGACTAAAGATTATTTAATCGGTGCATCTGCTGTCAATTCTAATTCATGCAGACCTAAGTCATTTCCGATTTGGATGTCATAATTTTTCACACGTTGGTTAACACCTGTGATTGCATGACGGAATAATGTTGGGAATACTGGTGCTTCTTCATGCATATATGCTTGCCATTCTTTGAAGGCTTCGTCCTTGAAGTCTGGATCAAAGGCATCGTCAGAATTTAATTTATCTAAAATCGCATTATGCTCTTCAGCTTCCCAGCGTGTATAGTTAAAGTTAGATTGTGGTCCATATAATCCTGTCGGATTTGGATCTCCTCCTGTTCCCCAAGCAGCTTGGTAAACATCGATCGCTGGATCATCTGTTTGAATACGCTCATAGAATGAGTTGAATTCTAACAATTGATCGTCAACGAGTTTAACATCTAAACCAATTTCATTCCACATTTGGATATAGTATAGCGCTAATGGTTCAGCTGTCTCGCCACCTGCCATTGAAGCAAAATTCAATTGTAATTTTTCGCCATCTGGATCTTCAACGAAGCCATCATTATCTGTATCTTCGTAACCAGCATCTGCTAAAATTTGTTTTGCTTTTTCAGGATCATAAGCATAACCTTCTTGATCCGCATTGTGGTATTCTGTAAACATTTCTGGAATCAGTGAGTTCGCTGCTGAACGTGTTCCATCGTAGAACTCAACGGCTACTGCATTATTGTCGACGGCATAAGCCATTGCTTGACGTAATGCTTTATCTGAGACAACACGCTCTGGATCGTAATTAACTTTACCTTCTTCTTCATTCCATGTACCCATCTTGAAGCCGATATAAGTATAAGCATTTTCAGGAACACCAAGAACAGTGAAGTTTTGTGCATCCGCAAATGTATCGAATTGATCCGTTGGTAAGCTTGCGATATCATAGTTTCCATTGTTCATTTCAGTAACAATCGTTGTTGGGCTGACTACTTCTAATTCAACCTTTTCAATTTTCGGTTGACCTTTATAATAGTCGTCGAAACGTGAAAATGTTACTGCTTCACCTGGTGTGATTTGGTCGACTTTAAATGCACCAAAGCCGATTGGGTTTTTACGCACTGGATCACTATTTTCCATATCTTTGACTTCAATGCCTTCAAAAACATGTTCAGGCTCGATATATGAACTCACGCCACCACCCGCTTGAAGCATTGAGTTCGGGAAGTTCTCATAACTGACCTTCAATGTGTAATCATCCACACGTTCTAAACCAGAAATTTCTTCTGCTTCACCAGCATGATACTCTTCCATACCAATAACATTCATAAAGTCTTCACTATAACGTACACCTGTGTAGTCTGGGTGTCCGATAACATAATAAGGGAAGATTGCGTCATCAATCGTCACATCTTCACCATCATGCCATTTAACCCCTTCTGGGATTGTGATGGTCACGGTTTTTTCTTCTTGATTGAATTCAATATTTGCGAATCCTGAATCATCTAATGTGAAGTTTTCATCCCAGCCAAAGAGCGTTTCTGCAAAGAAACCGAGAACTTCAGCATCATAACTAGATGAATAGAACATATTGTTCAAGAGTCCTTCGAAATTACTATCCGAATTTAACGCGTAACGTAATGTTCCACCTTCAATTGCTTCGCCATCATGGGTCACTTGAGATTCAAATTCGACAATCCCATCTTCATTTGTCTCTTGTGCTTGGACAAATAATGATTGAGCGGTTGCCGCAAAAATCGCCAATGCTGAAGATGTGACAAACATCTTTCTTAACACTTTATTCATAATAAACTCCCCTTTTATTAAAAGATAATTATATTATACTTAAGGATTCTCATTATTGCAAGCTAATTATAAAAAAATGTTTTTATCATTGGTTTTTAATAATTATCGACGTTGTCAAAACACTATCCTTATCATCATTAATGAATAAAGGGCTTACATTGATCATATTATATTTCATAACAATATATATATGTTTAACATCACTTAATTTGAAAAAAATTTCAAAATTTCAAAAGAAAAACACCCTTTCGGGTGTTTTATCGGCTCTATGTCAAATAATGTTGATGGAGCTTTTGACGACTGAAATATCAGTCGTCTTTTTTATGCACATTTCTGTAAGTTATACTTTCTGTCTGCTTCCTCTTCACTAAAATATAAATGGCGTGGTGGTTCTGAATT
>JBHWOV010000180.1:0-5049 GCA_043424535.1 Aerococcaceae bacterium | reverse complement strand
TCTATTTTATTTTACAAAACAAAAATGAAAATAGCTATTCTTTATTAAGAATAGCTAAAAAAGCATCCTTCTACAATATGTAGAAAAATTCTTTTATTTGAATTTTACAAAAGAAGCTAGTAAACTACCTATTTAAAAAATTAGCGACTACTTCATTAATGTTATTTTTACTTCTGAAATTTAATTTAATTAAAATTGATTAGTCTTGTTCCTCAAATGGATTCCGATTATGAAAATCCGTCACTGCTCCTTTAGATGCAGAGGAAACCGTATGCGCATATTTACCTAGTACACCACGTGTTTGTAACTTAGGTAATTTCAATTTCTTACGACGTTCTGCTAATTCTTCATCAGAGACTAACATCGTTATTTCTTTCGTATCTTGATCGATAATGACTGTATCATTGGTTTGTAACAGTGCAATCGGTCCTCCTACTTGCGCTTCAGGCGCAATATGACCGACTACAAAACCATGAGAACCTCCTGAAAAACGTCCATCAGTAATGAGACAAACTTTGATTCCTTTTCCGGAGATTAAGGATGACAGCGACAGCATTTCAGGCATTCCTGGGCCACCTTTTGGACCAACGTATCTTACTGTAACAACATCACCATCAACAATTTCACCATTTAAAGTAGCTTCAATCGCTTCTTCTTCAGTATCAAAAACTTTAGCAGGTCCTTCATGTCGTCTTGCCTCTAAGCCCGATACTTTTACCACCGCACCCTCTGGTGCCAAGTTTCCTTTTAGTACAATGAGTGGACCATCTGCACGTTTAGGATTATCTAAAGGCATAATCACTTGTTGGCCTTCTTTGAGTTCTGGCATATTTTCTAAATTTTCTGCTAAAGTTTTACCAGTGACTGTAATACAATCACCATGTAAATACCCATTTTCTAATAAATATTTTTGAACAGCTGGCACACCACCGACATCATACAAATCTTGGAAAACATATTTACCTGAAGGTTTTAAATCCGCTAAATGTGGTACGCGTGCTTGAATCTCATTAAAATCATCAATCGTTAAATCAACAGCCGCAGCATGTGCAATGGCTAACAAGTGAAGGATAGCATTCGTTGATCCACCTAAAGCCATCGTCACTGTAATCGCATTTTCCATCGATTTTCGAGTAATAATATCTCTTGGTAGAATATTTCTTTTAATGATTTCTGGCATCGCTGAACCTGCTTCAAAGACATCCTTCAATTTATCTCCAGTCATGGCCGGGTTAGATGAAGATCCTGGTAGCGAAAGCCCTAATGTTTCAATAGCTGCTGCCATTGTATTTGCTGTATACATGCCACCACAAGCTCCAGGGCCTGGACAAGCAGAACATTCTACTGAATATACTTCTTCATCGGTCATATCTCCATTATTCCATTTACCGATTGCTTCAAATACTGAAACTAAATCGATATCATTACCTTCATCATCTTGACCAGGAGATATTGTTCCCCCATAGACAAATATTGATGGAATATTTGTATTGGCCATCGCAATGACAGAACCAGGCATGTTTTTATCACAACCACCGATTGCAATAAAACCATCCAAATTTTGTCCTCCGACTGCGATTTCCATCGAATCTGCAATAATATCTCGGGAAGGCAATGAATAACTCATCCCAGGTGTCCCCATCGAAATACCGTCAGAAACTGTGACTGTCGCGAATTGAACACCCCATGCATTGCTGTTAACAAGGGCTGATTTAGCAATTTTACTCAATTCTTGTAAATGAATATTACATGGCGTATTCTCTGCCCATGTACTGATGACACCTACCATTGGTTTTTTAAAATCATCGTCTTGCATCCCAGTGGCTCTTAACATCGCTCTGTTAGGAGATTTTACAATACCATCATAAACATGACTTTTATGTCGATAATCTTGTTTTTCTTCATTTTCCATTTAAATTCTCCTTCTAGTTGCTTGTGAAATATTTAACTAAATTTTAACATTTTCTGAGCACACAGACAAGCTTGTTTCATTTTATACTAATAAATTAAATAATGTTGAATTTTCATTGATTGAAATAAAACTCGGATCGAATTCTTTTAATCGCTCATGTAAATCTTCTCTTTTATTTTCTTTACCTAAATCAATTCCTACCACTAAAGGTCCAGAATTTTGATTGCTTTTCTTTGTATATTGAAAGACTGTGATATCATCACCTGGTCCTAAAATATCCGTTACAAACTCTTTTAAGGCACCAGCTCTTTGTGGAAAATTAACAACGAAGTAGTGACGTCGTCCTTCATAGATGAGTGCTTTTTCTTCAATTTCTCCGAGTCGATTAATATCATTATTGCCACCAGAAATAATACAGACGATGGTTTTACCTTTGATATTATCCATTTTGTCTAGAGCTGCCACTGTTAGTGCACCTGATGGTTCAGCAATAATGGCTTGTCTTGTGTACATATCTAATATTTTAGAACAGACCAAGCCTTCTTCGACTGTAATGATCTCTTGCACATTTTCCTTAGCAATCTCAAAGGTTAAATCACCAACGCGTGCCACTGCTGTCCCATCGCAAAACGTATCCATCTCTGATAATTTTGTTATTTCTCCATTAGCGATTGATGTTTTCATAGAGGGTGCACCGACAGATTCAACACCAATGACTTCTGTTTCTGGCATCGCTTCACTAATATAGGAAGACACTCCCGAAATTAAACCGCCCCCGCCGATAGCAGACAAAATAATATCTGGCGTCACTCCCTCTGCTACTAGATCTTGATGGATTTCTACGGCAACAGAACCTTGTCCAGCAACAACATTCAAATCATCAAAAGGTTCTATAAAATGCATTTGATTTTCTTCACTAAATGCATGGGCTTGTTCACTACATGCGTCAAAATCATCGCCGACTAAATGAATGGTTACAGCCTCTCCTCCAAAATAATTGACTTGTTGTATTTTTTGATTTGGTGTAGTCACTGGCATAAAAATATGTGCAGGACATCCTAATTGATTAGCTGTAAACGCTACACCTTGTGCATGATTTCCAGCAGAGGCACAAACAACGCCTTTATCTAAAGTTTCTTGATCTAATTGAGTCATCGCATAATAAGCCCCTCTAATTTTAAAGGATCTTACTATTTGTAGGTCTTCTCGTTTTAAATAAATGTTCGCTTGATATTTTGATGATAAATAATTATCGCGTTGTAATGGGGTTTGATTAACAACTGGCTTTAATATACGATAAGCTTTTAATACATCATTTTTGGTTACTAGTGGTTTCGTCACTCTCATTCTCCTTTCATCTATTATTTTTATCTCATTGACAAAAAATGTCTAGCACTTATTAAAACTATTCAGTCAGGCTAATTAATTTTACTAAAAATTAATCACTGAACTCTGTTTAAAAAATCAAACAGTGAATTTTATCATTTGCCTGTGAAAAAAAGAATAAGTTTTTCAGAAATTAAATATTACATTTATCTTATCAATATTAATTTTCAGTATTAACCATATTTGATTTAACAAATGGCATCATATCACGCAATGTTTCCCCAACTTCTTCAATTTGATGACCTTGATGTTGCTTACGCATTGCTTTAAATTCTTTAAAGTCATTTTGATAATCATCAGTAAATTGTTTAGCAAATTTACCTGCTTGAATATCCGCTAGCACTGCTTTCATGTTTTCTTTCGTCTCTGGTGTGATGATTCGTGGACCTGTTGCATAATCACCAAACTCAGCAGTATTCGAGATTGATTGACGCATATGAGCCATTCCACCTTCATACATTAAGTCAACAATTAATTTCAACTCATGTAATACCTCAAAATAAGCGACCTCTGGTTGGTATCCCGCCTCAACAAGAACTTCAAAGCCTGCTTGTACTAAATGCGTTGTTCCTCCACATAATACAGCTTGTTCACCAAACAAATCGGTTTCTGTTTCTTCTTTAAAGTCTGTTTCAATGACACCAACACGTGTCGCGCCAATACCATTCGCCCATGACAATGCAATTTCACGTGCATTTCCAGTTGCATCTTGATGAACTGCAAAGAGAGCAGGTACAGCTGATCCATTTTCAAATTCACGACGCACAAGATGTCCAGGTCCTTTAGGTGCGACCATAAATACATCGATATTGTCTTGTGGCTTAATGGTTTCAAAGCGGATATTGAATCCATGACCAAAACCGATAGCATTTCCTTCTTCAAGATTTGGTTCAATTTCTTCTTTATAAACATCCCCTTGGATTTCATCTGGGATTAAGATCATGATAACATCTGCTTGTTTAGTTGCTTCAGCAACATCAAAGACTTCAAAGCCGTCTTCTTTAGCACGTTCAGCAGACGAACCAGGACGGATACCGATAATCACATCTTGTCCATTATCTCTTAAATTTTTGGCATGAGCTCCACCTTGAGAACCATAACCAAGAACGGCAATTTTCTTACCTTCAAGGGCATTGAATTGAACATCACTTTCATAATAAACTTTCGCTGTCATAATTATTCCTCCTATTAATTAAATAACTTTAGATACTTTTTTATTGCGCTGTCAAATCAACAGCATTAATAACATCTACTTGCTTAGCTAATTGACGTGCTAAGAAACGTGCAGCCTTATCAGGGTCTTTCTCAGGAAATTGAATTCCGAGTGTAATCATTGAGATTTCTGGATCTTCTGTAGCAATCAATGTTAATGTTTCTATATTATACTTCGGTCGCAAAGCAACTTGGGTAATACGATATAATGTTCCTGGTCGATTCACGACTCTGAGTTGTATTAATCTGTACATGTATAGACCCCTCTCATTTTATCATTAGATTGACCTGCAGCAACCATTGGGAAAACTAAATCTTCAGAGCTAATACATACTTCCAACACATATGAACCTTCATGTTCAAACGCTTTATCTACGGCTGCTTCTAATTCATTCGGGTCAGTCACTCTTGCTGCTTCGACTCCTAGTGCCTTAGACAGCATGACATAATCAGGACTATTTTCATTTAATAAACTATGTGAAAATCGTTTCTCATAAAAGAATTCTTGCCATTGCTTCACCATCCCCAATGCTTCACCA
>JBHWOV010000179.1:0-3067 GCA_043424535.1 Aerococcaceae bacterium | reverse complement strand
AAAGTAAGGAGTGAGTTTGTTTGAATCAAGAATTCGATGAACTTTATGCTGAATATTATGCAGATGACCGTGAAACGATGGAGTCTACAGGCAAAGCCAAGTTAGAACCGACATCTGAGACAGTGGAGTATCTCTCAATTGCTTATGACGATATGGGACGAGGATCATATTTACAGCATTTTGAAGAAAGCAAAGAAAATTTTATTTTACCTTTGGATAAATGGATGGATTGGTTCGAAAGTAAAAGTCAACAATCCATTGATATCCATTCAATTACAGCTCATTTACAAGGAGAAAATGGGGTAACATTAGCATCAAAAGCGTTTTTATTTTTTGAATTAGACTTAAAGAGTGAAAAAAATTATGTCATGTTTATCGGAAGAGAATTTTTTGAATCTTTATTACGTGAATATGAATCGATCGATATGATTGAAGTAGAGAATAAAGAATTAATTTCTCTAAACAGTGAAGATCCTTTAAATGTTCACTTGATTCAAAATGTTTTAATGAATTTTGTAGAAATGAATTTTTCTGCACAAATTCAACTATTTATGCTAGGAAGCACTGATGAACTCAGATTTATTGAAATCGACTCATTGAATGACTTTGATAAAAACAAAATTTCTGATAAGTTTATTGGAGATGCCCATTTTATTATGTGGTATCAATAATAAGTGAAAGGAATTTAGTAAAACTAATGGTAACTTTTAGTAAATTAACGGATCAAACTTTGGATCAATATCAAACATTAGCCCAAAAAACCTACCAGGATGCTTTCTCTCATACTACAAGTCGAGAGAACATGGCTGACTATGTTGAGAAAACATTTAATGATACAGCAGTGCAAGAAGAAATTGATAATGCTGAAACAGAGCTATATTTTGTTTATGATAATCATGAATTAGCTGGCTATCTCAAATTAAACTATGGTGAAAATCAGTCCAGTGATGATAGACCACTAAACTGGGTGGAACTGCAAAGATTGTATTTGCTAGAGTCAATGCAAGGGCGCGGACTGGGCAAGAAAATGATCGCTTTTGCGAAGGAACGAGTCGTTGAAATGGATAAAGTAGCTCTCTGGCTCGATGTTGGCGAAGAGCATCCGGATACGCAACAATTTTACCAAAAACAAGGTTTTATCTTCTTAGGCGACCGGCGAAGTTTTTGGATGGGCGATGATGAACAATTTGTCCTATCAATGTATCAAACTGTTAGTCCATAGATAATATCATACCAATAATAAAAGAATCGGCAGACCTTTCTGGTTGCCGATTCTTTTATTTTAATCGATTAATGTGATTCTTATTAACAGATTAATCATTGGAAGTTTCTTCCGATAATTCTCCATCGATAATTTGAAAGACACGATCACAATATTCTAAGAGTCGATTGTCATGCGTAACCATGACTGTGGTTCGATTTGAGTCTTTTGTAATTTCTTGGAGAATTTTTACGACTTTGATTGCACGTTCAGTATCTAAGCTGGCAGTAGGTTCATCCGCGAGAATTAAATTTGGTTCAGGATAGAGTGCACGAGCTATTGCTGCACGTTGCCGTTCTCCACCGGATAAATCACCAGGATATTGATTTTTTCGTTTAAAGATATCCAATTTTTCCATGATTTGTTTGGCTTTTTCACGGTCATGTTTACTGCCTCTGAATTTATCCACCAGTTCGAATTGTTCTTCGATTGTGAGAAAAGGGACTAAATTAGATGCTTGTAAAATAAAACCTATTTTATCAAATCTTAAATTGTTGCGGTCCTTTTCTTTCATTTCACTAATGTCTTGGCCGTTGAAAAAAATCTTTCCTTCTGTAGGTTTTTGTAATCCCCCCATCATTGTCAATAATGTGGATTTTCCAGAGCCAGAAGGGCCTACAATAGCGACCAATTCGCCAGCATTAATCGAAAATGACGTTTCTTTTAATGCTTCGATTGTTTCATCCCCGTCTTGGAATTCTTTATATACCTTTTCGAATTTAATTATTTCACTCATATAATACTCCTAGTCTAGAACTTCTAAAGGATCAACTTTTGTGACACCTCTGACAGAGAAAATGCCTCCCAGAAGAGAAATGAAGACAATTAATACCGCGATGATTGCGAAAAATAGATAATTCGCTTTAAAGGGGACGGTTTCCGGCAATGCATATTCGGATAAAATGGTTAAACCTAAGCCAATTAGTACACCGATAGTACTGACTAAAAAGGTTTGATTGATGACAGATTTAGCAATATAACCATTTGATATACCTTGAACCTTCATAATGCCGAATGTCTGTTTTTTCTGCATAGTAATAATATAAATAAAAACACCTAAAACGATCGTTGAAATCAAAATTAAAAAGCCAATCATCAAACCAAAAGTTAGTAATTGTGGTAAATAACCAGGAATTTCCAAGATAAAATCCTCGATAGGAATGACATCATATGTATCATCAGAAGTTAAATCATTTTCTTCATGGATAATGATGCCTGCGATTGTTTCGGGAGATTGTGTCTCCAAAACAGCTGGAGGCATATTTTCTTGTTCAGTTTCGTTTTCATCATCTTGGTCAGTTGGATTATTCGCTAGTGTAGACATCGCATAAGGTGACGCTTCATTTAGTTCGGTATAAATGACAGGCGATACATTATATTTTGCTTCTTCAGAAAAGCCAACAATTTCATACTCCTTATCATTCATACTCAGTAATAGAGTATCACCTATCTCTAAGTCTTCCTCCTCTTTTAATGACATCGAAGCGATGACTTGATCTGAATCTTCAGGCAATGCTCCTTCAATTACTTCTGGATATGCAGTAGAGTCTTGCTCTAGCCCCATCAGTACCAAATCCACGGTATTATCTTTCGATTCATTGGCATTTTTATAGGCAACAACTCGACCAAGATTAATAGGAGAAATATCTAAATCTTGAAAATCATCGAGGGCTTCTTTGGTCATCATTGATGATGAGAGATTCGCATTGGTACCGCTTTTTAAAACAATGGATTCAGCATTCCACTTCTCGACGGCAGTTGTATTATCCTTAGCCAATCCATAAGCTAGGCCGGTTAGAAAAGACA
>JBHWOV010000178.1:0-13631 GCA_043424535.1 Aerococcaceae bacterium | reverse complement strand
ACAGTCCCTGTCTTGATTGCTGCAGGAGCAGGGTCGGGCAAAACGCGCGTATTAACGCACCGCATTGCTTATTTAATAGAAGCAAAACAAGTGAATCCTTGGAATATATTAGCGATAACTTTTACAAATAAAGCAGCCAATGAGATGCGTGAGCGAATTACGCAATTAGTCGGAGCTGAAGGTGAAAGTATTTGGGTTTCTACCTTTCACTCGATGTGTGCTCGTATTCTGAGAAGAGAATCGGAACATATTGGTTATGGAAGAAATTTTTCCATTATTGATCAGAGTGAGCAACAAACACTGATGAAGCAAGTGTTGAAAGATTTGAATTTAGACAGTGACCAGTATAATCATAAAGAGATGTTGCATCATATTGATCAATGGAAAAATTCTGGTTTAACACCTGACGTTGTAACGGAAGAAGCGAGTACCTTCATTGAAGAAATCCATGCTCGAATTTATCGTACTTATCAAACGCGCTTGAAAAATAGTAATGCGATGGACTTCAATGACTTACTATTACTAACAGTACAGTTATTAGAGACGAATGAATCCGTTCGCCAATTTTATCAAATGAAATTTCAATATATTCATGTTGATGAATATCAAGATACTAATGAAACACAATATCAATTAGTCAAATTACTGACAGGCATGTTAAGAAATGTGTGTGTTGTCGGTGATGGTGATCAAAGTATTTATGGTTGGCGTGGTGCCAATATGGAAAATATTCTTAATTTTGAAAAAGATTATCCTGATGCGACTGTCATTTTATTGGAACAAAATTATCGCTCCACACCGAATATTTTAAATGCTGCTAATAGTGTGATTCGCAATAATACCAATCGTCAAGCGAAAGAACTTTGGAGTGCTAGACCGGATGGGGATAAAATATCATTTTATTTAGCTCAAAATGACTCCGAAGAAGCACAATTTATTGTTCAAGAAATATTGAAGCTCAAAGAAGATAAACAATTAAAAAATTCTGATTTTGCAATTTTATATCGTACACAAGCACAATCGCAAAAATTTGAGTCCGTATTATTATCGGCCAACATACCTTACCGAGTAGTCGGTGGTGTAAAATTCTACGGCAGAAAAGAAATTCAAGATACTTTAGCTTATCTCAGAGTCATTAATAATCCGACAGATAATTTAAGTCTCAATCGAATTATCAATGTGCCAAAACGTGGAATTGGTCAAACAACAGTGGAACGATTAGCTGAATTTGCGGATAGTTTAGGTTTGAGTTGGTTTGAAGCGATTGATCAAATTGAACATTCGAATTTACCTAAGGGAGCTGCGAATAAATTGATCGTCTTTAGTGATATGATTCAACAATTACAAAAGCAAGCGGAATTTCTGACAATGACTGAATTGACTGAAGCGATGTGGGAAGCAACGCAATATCGTGAAATGTATCAAAAAGCTGATGACCTTGAATCGCAAACACGTTTAGAAAACTTGGATGAATTCCTGTCGGTGACGAAACAATTTGATGAGAGTGATCACACTTCGATTGAAGAAACCGATCCAGATTATGTCGAAGCCGATGGAACAAATGACAATCAAGAGATAGATCTGCGAGAAACATTAACTTTATTTTTAAATGATTTATCACTAGTATCTACAGTTGATGAAGAAGAGGATGAAAATCAAGTTACTTTGATGACATTGCATGCAGCAAAAGGACTGGAATTTCCAGTTGTATTTGTTGTGGGCATGGAAGAAGGGCTATTTCCACTAAATCGAGCGATGGAAAATGAAGAAGAACTCGAAGAAGAAAGACGTCTAGCTTATGTCGGAATGACTCGTGCTGAAGACATTCTCTATTTGACAGCAGCAAATAGTCGCTTATTATATGGGCGCTATCAAAATAATTTAACGAGTCGTTTTATCGATGAGATTGATGAAGCTTTTATCAATACAATCGGCATACCGCCAATTCAACGATCAAGAATGGGATCTGGTAATCGCAATTTAACACATCAAGCGAAAGCAAGACGCTCGGCACGAAAGGTTCGCTTATCAAATGAACCGTTAATTCAACGGAAGACGAATCAACAAAACAAAGATGTGGATTATCAAGTTGGCGATAAAGTGACTCATAAGGCTTGGGGAGTAGGGACGATCGTCGCGATTAAAGACAGCGGTAATGATAAGCAATTAAGTATTGCATTTGACTCTCAGGGTATTAAACAATTACTCGCAGATTTAGCCCCTATTCAAAAAGTTGAAGAATAAAATTATTCATTCGCTAATCATTAAAAATACTGCTGATGTAATAATTTAATGATATAATAAGCAAGATAAGTTGAGAGAGTGAGGCAGATAAAGTTGACTTCGATGGAACCAGCAATCCAAGAAAAAATAGATGAATTGCGTGACACATTAAATCATCACGCTTATCAATATTATGTATTGGATAAGCCAGAAATATCAGACCAGGAGTATGATATTCTTTATCGTGAGTTAGAAACTCTCGAACAAGCACATCCTGAACTCATCACAGATGATTCACCCACACAAAGAGTAGGGGATATTGTAGCAGATGGTTTTAGTAAAATTGAACATAGTCAACCGATGTATAGTCTGGGCAATGTGTTCAATGCTGAAGAAGTTCGCGCATTTGTGGAGCGAGTTGAAAACCAATTAGCTGAACCAGTGGAATTTTTATGTGAATGTAAAATTGATGGCTTAGCCATTTCATTAAGTTATCAAGACGGAAAATTTGTTCGTGGCGCGACGCGTGGTGACGGCACCATTGGTGAAGATATCACAACCAATTTGCGAACGATTAATTCGATACCTTTGAAATTGAAGGAGCCATTAACAGTAGACGTTAGAGGCGAAGCCTATATCCCTAAAGGCGTCTTTGCACAAATAAATGAAGCACGCGACGCTAGTGGCATGGTGCCATTGGCCAATCCAAGAAATGCTGCAGCTGGAGGTTTGAGACAATTAGATCCTAAGGAAACAGCAAAGCGTCAGCTCAGTGTCTTTATGTATGGTGCGGTTTATAATGATTCCTTTCAACCTGAAAGTCAGGCTGAATTGTTTGAAGCGCTAAAAGAATTAGGTTTTCGAACGAATCCACTCAGACAATTGTGTCATAATACCGACGAAATCTTAGCCTTTATTGAAAAAATTGAAAAACAAAGACAAGAACTGCCTTATGAAATTGATGGCGTGGTCATTAAAGTCAATAATGTCAGACAACAGGATGCTTTAGGATACACTGTCAAGGCACCTCGATGGGCGACCGCATATAAATTCAAAGCAGAAATTGCAGAAACAACAGTCAATGAAGTAGAATGGACAGTGGGGCGAACCGGCGTTGTCACACCGACCGCATTGATGGATCCAGTGCCACTAGCAGGTACAGTGGTTCAACGAGCCACACTTCATAATGTAGATTTTATTGAAAGTCTAGATGTGCGTTTAGGAGATAAAGTACATATTCATAAAGCAGGAGATATCATTCCTGAGATTATTTATGTAGATCTTGACGCTCGGTCAGATTCTAGTGAGCCTTTAGCGATACCTAGACATTGTCCGGTTTGCGATAGTGAATTGGTTCGTTTAAATGACGAAGTAGCCATTCGTTGCGTGAATCCATTATGTCCGGCACAAAAAGTTGCATTGATTAGTCATTTCACATCTAGAAATGCGATGAACATCGTAGGTATTGGTGAGAAAGTAGTTAAAAATTTATTGGAACATCAATTAGTCTCAGATGTTGCTGATTTGTATCGTCTGAACAAAGAAGATTTTCTTCAATTACCGAATACGAAAGAAAAATCAGCGACGAATTATTATGATGCGATTCAATCATCCAAAGACCAATCACTAGAACGATTATTATTTGGATTAGGTATTCGTCATGTCGGAGCAAAAGCTGCTCGTTTAATCGCTCAACAATTTGAAACGATCGATGCGATTATGAACGCTTCTCCTGAAGCGATTGAAGCGATTGAAGGCATTGGTCCGATGATTAGTCAATCGATTGTTAATTATTTTAATGAGGACGAAGTTCAGAGTCTCGTTGAACGATTGAAACAAGCCGGAGTCAATACGACTTATCTTGGAGCGAAACCTGAAGACATTGAACAGTCGGATAGTGCTTGGGCTGGAAAAACTGTTGTTTTAACAGGAACAATGGACAAATATACACGAGCGGAAGCCAAAAAAATTTTAGAAGATAAAGGTGCGAAAGTAACAGGTAGTGTATCTAAAAATACAGATGTTCTAATCGCAGGAGAAGCAGCGGGTAGTAAATTAACCAAAGCTCAAAATCTTGGTGTTGAAATATTTAATGAAGCGCAATTCTTAGAACGGATTTAGAGAGGTAACTAGATGAAATATTTTAAAAAAATTACCAGTCTTTCATTGGCACTTGTTTTACTCTCAGGTTGTATTCGGAATGTAGAGCCGGAAGAAGATACAACGCAAGATAGTAATACAGTCCCAGTGCAAACGACTTCGACTCAAATTTCTGATAATTATTATCGCTCGGTCATCGTGGATGGAAAATATCAGTTAGGTGCTGCTGCGTCTGCTGATAATAATATTAATTCACATGATGAGCAACGGGCCTTTGAAAATGGACTTCTCAGAATTAGTCAAGAAGTCTTCCCTACCAATCAATATTATTTACAAGAAGGTCAAATCATTGATGAAAATACTTTAAATAGTTGGTTGGAACGTGAAAGTGAAGAGAATCCTGAAGGGTTGAATCCTGAAATTCCACAAGAAATCGCAGAGCAACAAGAATCAATGGAAGAGTCTGAGCCAGTCCAAGATGAAGAAAGTTCGAATGAGGAATCCAGTCAAGAATCGACACAAGTTGAAGTCTCATCGGATATTCCACCGATATATTTATCAAATATTATCGAAAAAAATCTCATGACAGAAACTGAAGAAGGCTTCGCATTAAGTGGAATTGCGATTGGTTTAGCAATGAATAGTAATTATACTTACACAGATAGCGATGGAGTTGTCCACAATCAAGAAATTTCCGTTGGTGAGATGCGCGAAAGAGGGCGACAATACGCGAATATTATTGTAGGACGTTTAAGAAATACTGAAGAATTAAGATCTATTCCTATCGTTGTTGGTATTTATAGTATGTCAAACACAAATGATCTTGCGCCTGGAACATATATCATTGATGGTATTTCCCGTGAAGGAAATTCGATTACCGACTGGCAAGAGCATAATGAATACCGTGTGGCATTACCAATTGTGGACCCGGATAATCAATCAGATGAATATCTTTACTTTGACAATTTTAGACGAGAAATTCAAAACTTTTTCCCTAATCTAAATGGAATTAGTGGTGATGCTCTATATATTGATGGAGGACTCGCTTCATTAGATATTGAAATTGTGACGCAATTTTACCAAAAAACAGAAATTATTGCACTCACACAATATGTAATGGAAGTTGCTCATCAACAATTACCAGAAAATGTTCAAGTAGAGATTAATATTAATTCTGCTGCAGGAAATGAAGCTATTATTACTCGACCTTCTGGCAGTGGACAATTTACTTCAACTGTTGCTAATTAAGGAATTTATAAAGTAGAAGGAGAATGATTATGATAACTCGTGAAGAATTATTACGTGTCGCTTCGCTATCAAAATTAGAAATTGACGCGGATGACTTCGATCATTTTGCAGAAGGCATTAATAATGTCATCGAACTTGTCGAAGAACTAAAAACAGTAGATACGGAAGGTATCGAACCAACATTTCATGGCAATGATTTAATCGATGTGTACCGTGAGGACGTCCCTCATCTTCGAGGTAATACTGAAGAATTACTCGCGAATGCACCTGAACGTGAAGGTAATTTCATTAAAGTACCAGAAATGATTGAAAGTGAGGAGGCATAGTATGACTCAATTTCCAAGAACAATTACAGAAATACAAACAGGTTTAAAAGCAGGCGATTTTACATCTGTTGAGCTGGTTGAAGATATTTTCGCTGGAATCGAAGCGACAGATGAGAAACTCAACGCTTTTATTACACTCAATAAAGAAGAAGCCATAGAACAGGCAAAGCAAGCGGACGAAAGAGGCTATGATGACGATGCATTCGCACTGAATGGTGTTCCTATCGCTGTTAAGGATAATATTTTAACACGTGGTTTACAAACGACCGCTGCAAGTAAAATGCTAGCTGAATTTGTGCCTACTTATGATGCAACCGTTGTTAAAAAATTAAAAGATGCAGGTGCAGTCATTGTAGGTAAAACGAACTTGGATGAATTTGCCATGGGTGGCGGTAATGAAACGTCTTACTTTGGTAAAGTTCATAATCCTTGGGATTTGGAACGTGTTCCAGGTGGTTCTTCTGGTGGCTCAGCGGCAGCCGTTGCTGGTGGACAAGTTCCAGCCGCACTCGGAACAGATACAGGTGGAAGTATCCGTCAGCCATCGGCCTTTAATAATTTAGTTGGTTTAAAACCTACTTATGGTGCCGTTTCAAGACTCGGTGCGATTGCCTTTGGTTCGAGTTTAGATCAAGTCGGTCCGATGACGAAAACAGTCCTTGATAATGCTAAATTAATGGCAGTTATTTCTGGACACGATGAATGGGATTCAACAAGCATACCTGATTTAGATCGTGACTTTACTGCTAAAATTGGTCAGTCATTAGAAGGCTTGAAGATCGGTTTCCCGAAAGAATATCAATCGGATATTATTGATGAAGATATTCGCAACCAAATGCAACAAGCAGCGAAATATTTCGAAAGCCAAGGTGCTATCGTTGAAGATGTCTCATTGCCACATTCAAAATATGGTATCAATGTTTATTACATTGTCGCTTCTGCTGAAGCTGCGTCGAATTTACAACGATTTGATGGTATTCGTTATGGCTACCGTGCAGAAGATGCGAAGTCTTTAGAAGAAATTTATGTAAAATCACGTTCTCAAGGCTTCGGGGAAGAAGTAAAAAGAAGAATTATTTTGGGAACTTATAGTTTAGGTTCTGGACAATATGATTTATTCTATAAAAAAGCTGCCCAAGTCAGAACATTGATCAAACAAGATTTTGAAAAAGTTTTCGAGTCTTATGATTTAATCATGGGACCAACGACAACGAGCACTGCCTTTAAGATTGGTGAGCGCGAAGATGATGTAGTTAAATCTTATATGTCAGATTTATTGACGGTACCATATAATTTGGCAGGAATTCCTGTGATGTCTATTCCAGCAGGATTTGATCGCAACAATTTACCAATCGGTTTACAATTAGCAGCTAAACCAATGGATGAAGCGACATTATATCAAGTGGCTCATGCATTTGAACAAGATCATGACTATGTCAACCAAACACCGTCATTTTAAGGGAGGAGTTAGCGGATGAATTTTGAAACAGTCATTGGACTAGAAGTCCATGTTGAGTTAAAAACAGATTCTAAAATATTTAGTGCCTCACCTGCACACTTCGGTGCGGAACCGAATAGTAATACGAATGAAAAAGATTGGGCTTACCCAGGAGCATTACCTGTATTAAATAAAGGTGCGATTGAATATGGAATGCGTGCAGCACTTGCATTGAATTGTGAAGTGCCAGAAAAAATGAGCTTTGACCGTAAAAACTATTTTTATCCAGACAATCCATCAGCTTATCAAATTACTCAAGATGTTGAGCCGGTTGGTTCAAATGGCTATCTTGACATTGAAGTTGACGGAGAAGCGCGTCGCATTCGAATTAACCGCGTCCATTTAGAAGAAGATGCTGGTAAAAACACACACGGATCCGATGGGTTTTCTTATGTGGATTTAAACCGCCAAGGAACACCATTGATCGAGATTGTAACGGAAGCAGATATTCGCTCAGCAGATGAAGCATATGCGTTTTTAGAAAAATTACGTGAAACAATTCTTTATACCGGCGTATCTGACGTTAGAATGGAAGAAGGGTCATTACGTTGTGATGCGAATATTTCTCTAAGACCTTACGGACAAGAAGAATTTGGAACAAAAACTGAAATCAAAAACTTAAACAGTTTTAACTTTATTCGCCGTGGAATCTTACACGAAGAAGAGCGTCAAGCGAATGTATTGCGTTCTGGAGGGATGATTCAACAAGAAACACGTCGCTATGATGAAGCAACGGGTGAAACCATCTTAATGCGTGTTAAAGAAGGGGCAGCAGATTATCGTTATTTCCCTGAACCAGATGTACCACCGATTACTATTTCTCGGGAGTGGGTTGAAGAAGTGCGTAAACAACTTCCAGAAATGCCGGATCAACGTCGTGCACGTTATACTCGGGAATATGAATTGCCTGATTATGATGCGATGGTTCTAACACAATCGAAAGAATTATCTGATTTCTTTGATGAAACAGTAGAACAAGGTGCCGATCCAAAACAAGCATCAAACTGGTTGATGGGAGAAGTTTCTGCATATTTAAATAAACAAGAAGTGTCATTGGCAGACATTGAATTAACACCGACGAACTTAGCACAAATGATTAATTTAATCGAAGATGGAACAATCAGTTCTAAGATTGCGAAAAAATTATTCACTTTATTAGCTAAAGAAGGTGGCGACGCAAATGAAGTCGTTGAAGAGCAAGGAATGGCTCAAATCAGTGATCCAGCCGTATTAATGCCGATTATCGAAGAAACGGTCGCTCAAAATGAGCAATCTGTTGAAGATTATAAAAATGGTAAAGATCGTGCATTAGGCTTCTTCGTAGGACAAATTATGAAACAAACGCGTGGCCAAGCAAATCCACAAGTTGTTAATCAATTATTAGTCGAAAAATTAAATAGCTTATAAGCAGACTTAATATATTAAGACTGAATATATTATCGGGAGCAATCTCGAACACAGAACGATCATCTAGCTTAGATGATCGTTTTTTTATAAGCATTGCGAATTGATTTAAGTCAAGGCACAGTAATTATTTTATAGTAAAATAAAGGACATGAATTATTTCGAATTAGAGTTTTACAAAAACGTGACAAAAAAATACTTTTTTGCTACAATTAGTTCTAATTCATGATATAATTAATTTTGTGTTAAAAGTCATTAATGATTGACTTATTTAAACTTGCTTTTATAATAATATTTAATGAAGGCTCTATAGCTGAAATGAATGACTTAAGGAAAGGATGTTTTCGTTGAAGAAGAAACTAACAATTGCTGGTTTGAGTGTACTCGGCGTAGCTGCAGCATATTTTGGTGGTATTGGATATTATGCTGAACGTTTCACACCGAATACTGAATTTATGTCGGTAAATGTGGGGAACTTAACTTTAGATGAAGCGAAAAATCGTGTTTCTGAAGAAATATCTAATGATGAATATATTTTACTTGAAGATGGTAAAGAAATTGCCAAAGTAAAAATTGCAGATTTAAACCCAGTATATAATACAGATAAAGAATTGACAGAAATGTATTATTCTCAAAACCCTAATTATTGGTTAGCTAATTTTGTGACGAATACTGTTTCAGCAGAAGAGTCAGAAGTAGAATCTTTAATCGATTTAGATACGACTGAGATTGCTGAAGAGATTAATGCTTCAGGTGATCGTGAAGCAGCTCAAGATGCTAGCATTAACTACGATGAAGAAAAAGGTTATCATCCAGTTGAAGGTGAAGCTGGAAATTTAGTTGACCCAGAATTACTTGAACAGAAAATTGTTGATCAAATCGATGAAAAAGAGAATAAAATTAATTTAGAAGAAGCTTATGATCAACCAAAAGTTAACTTGGAAGATCCAGCGATTCAAGATACATTGGAAGAGATTGATAATGTTATCAATACAGATTTAACAATCGAAATTTCTGGTGACAAAGTAACTTTAGACCCAAAACAAATTGAAAGCTGGCTCCACTTTGATGAAAATAATCAAATGGTACTTGACCAAGAACAAGTCGCTGATTATTTAAGAACATTGGATGAAAAATATTCAACTTATGGAACAACCCGTGAATTTGAAAGTACTCTGCAAGGGACCGTTGAGGTACCACCTGGTATTTTAGGTTGGGGTATCGATATTGAAGCGGCTGCTGAAGAACTTTCGAACGATATTTTAAATCAAGCTTCTGGTTCACACCAATTAGCTACTGTAAGTAGTGGTGGTAATGCTGGTGCAGAAGATGAAATTGGTGATACATATATTGAAATTGATTTAACGAATCAACAAATGTTTTTATATGTTGATGATGAATTAATTCTGCAGACAGACATTGTATCAGGACAACCTGGTGCTGAAACCGTTCCTGGTGCGAATGCAGTGAATGAAATGTTATATAAAACGAATTTAGTTGGATACAATCAATTTTATAATGTTAATTATAGTACGCCGGTAGATTACTGGATTCGATTCGATGATCAAGCACAAGGTATTCATGATGCTTCATGGCAAGGTACATTTGGTGGAGACACACATCTTTATGCTGGGTCATTAGGTTGTATTAATACACCGCATGGTGCAGTAGCTACTATTTTTGAATATGTTGAAATTGGAACGCCAGTGATGGTCTTCTATTAAGAAAAATTGATAAGCTCATTTGATGATTGACATCAAATGGGCTTTTTTATTTTATTAATTACAATGATCATTGCTTATTTTTAAAATAATCAGTGACTATTTGCATACAAATCAATAAACTTATAAAATAATTGATAATAAGGAGATGACTATGAAAATTATCATTATTGGGGGTTCCTTTGCAGGAATTCAAGCTGCGATGACTTGCCGTGATTTGAATAAAGATTGTGAGATTATAATTCTGGAAGCGGCGGGAGATTTGCTACATTATCCTGTCGTATTTCGTTCACAATTGCAGGTAGATGATCCATCGAACCTTAAAACAGAAGAACCGATTACTTTAGCAGAATTAACTGCTCGAGATATTGACTGTCTCTTAAATACCACTGTCACACAAATAAATCCTGAGAAGAAATGGCTGATTTGCGAAAAACCAGATGGGTCTGAGCAATTAAATTATGATTATCTTGTATTGGCTATGGGAAGTCAACAATATATTGGAATGAAAGACGCAGAGATTCAAGACTATATTATACGTTTGGATAGTTATCATCATCTCGATGAGAGCTTATCATTAGTAGAACAAGCTGAAAAAATAATCATAATTGGTGGTGGACAATATGGTATTGAGATGAGTGAACGATATCTTAAATTAGGTAAACAAGTGACCTTATTGGAAGCTGGAGAACACTTAGCCTTTAAATTATTTGATAATTGGATAATCAAAGATTTAGAAGAAGATTTATTGCGTCTTGGTCTGAATTTAAAATGCAATGAAAGTTATCAAGGTCTTTCATTTGAGGATGGAGAGCTTATCGTGAAGAGTCATCGTGGTGTTTATCCAACAGATGCGATTCAGTTTGCGATGAATGTACAACCTAATACGGCTTTAATTGAAGCTTTTTTACGTTTAAATCCGGATGGTACAATTTGGACGGATGAAAACTTACAAACTTCCATTCCTTCAATCTATGCCTGTGGTGATTTAATTAAATGGCAAGTCGGGCAAGCACATGAAAATTATTATTTGCCTTTAATTAGTCATGCGAAGCTAAGTGGGCGCATTGTGGGGATGAATATTTGTGGCCACAAACAAAGCATTCCCACAAGTCCTCGAGCGATTCGAATGACGATTTTAGATAATGATTATTTTTCATGTGGGAAAACTTTACAAGAATTAGACTATAGTCAAATAGATTATCATTTAAGTCGATATCATCATGAAGGACTCTCTATTCAATGCCTTTCGCAAGTAAATAGCGGACAAATATTGGGGATTCAAATAAGGGGATTAAAAACAATGGCATGTGACTCCTTGTTTACGATGGCATTAAATGCTATTCAAGCAGGTTTAACGGATCAATTTCTGGCATTAAATATGAATGTTTATCAAGGACATCAAGCACTATTGCCTAATGGGTGGTTTGATGCAATGAATCAACATTGGCTAGGACGTCAGAACAAGTTGCTTTCGAAGGAGGATGATTATGCAAATTAGTCAATTAATGGAAAGAGACCAAATGACTAAATATTCAATCATCTACCAATTATTAAATACCGAAAATCCCATCACACTAAAAGCATTGAAAGAAAAATTGGCTCTCTCTGCCGCTACCTTGGAAAAACATATTTTAGAAATGCCAGAAATACAATTAGGTAAGGAACGGTATTTAACGATTAGCATTGAATCATCTTATGTTCACTTAAGGATGGATTCAGCAATACAATTGAATGACATTATCGCTTATTTTTTAGAAGATAGTATAAAATATCAAATACTTACTTATCTATTCAAATACCATCAATTTACGATTCCGATATTGGCGCATGAACTCATGGTCAGCGAGGCAACCTTAAATCGTAATTTATCAGCATTAAATAAGTGTTTAACTGAATTTGACATTCAAATTCGTAATGGGCGTTTGCGAGGTTCTTTTCATCAAATTGTCTATTTTTACTATCATTTATATTTGCTAGCATGGCCTTATCATAAACAAAGAAAAATAATTAGCAACTATCGTTTAGAATCTTATCTTATCTATTTCGAGCATATTAATAAACAATCTTTTAGTACGAGTGGTAGCCATCGTCTAGCATTTTGGTTATTTATATCACAGACTTTAGCAACAGATGAAGAGCGTTATGATGATGTGTTGCTTGATTTATTTAGTGAATATCAAGAAAAATCATTTTATCTTAAATTTAAACGCCCATTGCTACAATATCATATGCGATTGGCGACAGATTTCAGAGAAGGCGATCTAATCTTAGATGTCGTCTTTTTGATGTCACATCGTTTATTGTCTCCAACGATCAATGAGCAAATATTAGGCCATGGCGGACAAATTATGGAAAGTGTCAGTTTGGTATTAAATCGATTCAATGATTTAACACATCGCTCAAAATATGCAAAGTCGGGATTATTATATGAAGCAGGGCAAACATTTTCGCGGATGACTTTTTTTAAAGGTGCGATTTTATCTCAACCACTTTCAATTATCAATTCTGAAATGGACATATTGGCAGATAAATTATTACAACAGATAGTTAACGAAAATATGGCAATTCAATTAAATGACTTAGGTGATTTATATCCTTTGATGCAAAAAAGTTGGTCAGCACGATTAGAGGAATTGCATGACACACCGATTGAAGAGTTAACGGTTGCTTTACGAATTGATGAATTAGCATTACCCGCACGTAAAATAATGAAACAATTAAGAAATTCTCTAGAAATCCAACGTCAAATTGCAATTGAATGGTATAAACCGGATCTCCAATATGATTATTTAATTAGTGATTTTCCTGAAGAGGGCGATTATCTCGAATCGACTTATTATCTCAAAGGAGAACCTGCTCCTTATGATTTGTGTCATTTAAAAAATATATTGCAACATTTACTGGCAGAAAAAGCCTGAATTATTACACACGCGTTTTCAAGATTCCATTATTGGAACGCGTGTATTTATTTTTAAAATAAACAAAGTATAAATTTCTAATTATCTTTTTATATTTTCTTAAATGCTCGTAAAGCCTTATTCTATGTGCTTTCGAGTATTTTTACTGTAGGAAGATACTTCACGTTTCTTTGCATATTTCCTCATGTCT
>JBHWOV010000177.1:0-3834 GCA_043424535.1 Aerococcaceae bacterium | reverse complement strand
ATTCTGGCAAGAATCTCTCATTCGTGCTATTTTAGCAGGCAAGGATGTCCTCGGTATTTTACCGACGGGTGGTGGCAAATCGATTTGTTATCAATTACCAGCAGTCCTACTCCCCTATCTGACGATTGTCATTACGCCTTTAATTTCACTGATGAAGGATCAAGTCGATGCCTTGCATGAATATGGGATTGAGGCGAGTTATATTCATTCTGGAATGGATATTGAAGAAATGAATCAAGTCTTCGCTGATATTGACGATGGGACCATTAAATTGCTGTATGTTGCTCCTGAGAGACTGCAGCACCCTGCTTTTCTCAATCAACTGCCGAATAAAATATCGATGATTGCGATTGACGAAGCGCACTGTGTGTCGCAATGGGGCCATGATTTTCGCCCCAGCTATCGCCAAATAACTGATTTTATCAATTATTTCAGCCAGCGCCCCATTGTCGCAGCATTCACTGCCACGGCGACCCCTTTAGTACAACAAGATATCGTCAATCAGTTAGATTTACAATTTCCTGAAACAATCATCAATTCATTCGATCGTCCGAATATTCGCTTTACAGTGATTGAACCTGATTCGAAAGCAAAACATTTAAATCAATTATTAAATCATGAAGATGCCATCATTATTTATGCCAATACACGAAAAAATGTTGATCAAATCTATGAGCGTCTCCTCAAAAATAATTATAATGTGTGTCGCTATCATGCCGGTTTATCGCAAACACAGCGCGATCATGCACAAAATCAATTTATTTTCGACCAATGCAATATCATTGTCGCAACCAATGCCTTTGGGATGGGAATTGATAAAACGGATGTGCGCCGAGTTATTCATTATAATATGCCCACTGACCTGGAAAGTTATTATCAAGAAGCGGGACGCGCAGGCCGTGATGGCTTGGATGCAGAAGCGATTTTACTTTTCTCTGCCCAGGACATTATCAGCAGCAAAAGACTCTTAGAAACGAGTCAGGATCCCTATGTGCAACGTCGCTTAGATGCGATGATTGGTTATGCGAATACCACGACTTGTTTGCGAAAATTTATTTTAAATTATTTTAGTGAAGAGTATGCAGCGCCCTGTGATAATTGTTCGAGCTGTTTAAATGAATTCGACGTCATCGATGTCACAAAAGAAGCACAAATGATTTTATCCAATATTGTCAGAATGAAACACAGCTTTGGGATGACAATGGTCAGCTTTGTCCTTCGTGGTATTCGCGATGACCGCGTCATCCGTAATGGATTTGATAAATTATCGACCTTTGGCTTAATGAAAAATCATACCGAAGCTTATATTAAAGATATTATTTCTCGCTTACTGGCTGAAAATTATTTAACTTTAAATGAATATAATGGTTTAGTTCTAACAGCTAGTGCCAAGGATATTTTATTTAATCAACAAACATTAACGATGAAATACAAACATTATTCAAGACCAACGAAAGCAAAATCTTCGACAACAGCGACTGCCAAAGACCCAGAATTGTATGCAGTACTACGAGAAGTGCGCTCTAAATTAGCACAAAAAGAACAGGTGCCTGCCTATATTATTTGCAACAACAAAACTTTGGTCGATATGACCAATTCACAACCCACTGATTTTGTGGAATTTTTAAAAATCGATGGGATTGGCCAAATCAAGGCTGAAAAATATAGTGAACCATTTACTGAAGCGATTCGCGATTATCAAGAAAGTCATTCTTCCTCATAAGAAAACACTGCCTACAAGATGAAATACTCTTGTTCGCAGTGTTTTTCTTTGCTTTAATCAAACTAAATTCCTAATGCAATACGTGCATAACGTGACATACTATCCGGTGTCCATGGTGGATCGAAAGTATATGTTATCTTCACATCGTCAATGCTATCAATAGCGGTGACTTTTTGATAAATATCAGCTTCAATCACATCTAATAGTGGACAATTGGGGGTTGTCAGTGTCATCAATAAATCACATTGATTATCTGTCACAGTAATTTCATAGATCAATCCTAAATTGACGATATCAATCCCTATCTCTGGATCAATCACTTGTTCTAACATGACCAATACTTGATCTTCGACCTTTAAATCATTAAAATGTTTAACCATATCTTCGTCATTTCCTTCTTATTTTTTCTTCAATCAGACTGCTTAACATTGTCCCCTCTAAGAAAGTTCGCTATAATAAGCGAGAAGAAGAGGAGTTGATAACTTTGAATCAATATATGATTGCCATTGACTTAGATGGTACCACATTAAGTAATCAATCTCAATTAACACACAAAACCATTCAAACTTTACGCCAATTAGATGCCATGGGTCATTTAGTAACAATTGTCACTGGACGACCTTACCGAACAGCCAAAGATATTTACGCACAACTCGGTATTAATACGGGCTTAGTCAATTTTAATGGTGCATTATGCCATCATCCTAAAAACAATGACTGGATTCCAAGTTACCATCAAGAATTAGATAGAGAAATTGCCTTTGAAATTTTTGCGAATCAAGATACTTTAGGGATCGATGTCTTGATGGCTGAAGGACGCGATCAATTATTTACGACATCGATGAACTTGCCAGACAGCCCTTTTTATCCTAAAGACAAAGCAAAAATCGCCCTACTATCACGCGAAGAATTAACATATAATCCTACCGCACTCACGATCTTCTGTCCTATTGAAGACCAAGAAAAGATCGCGAAGCGTCTCGAAAAACATTATGGCGATGATATTTCAGTCCGTACTTGGGGTGGCTTCCTGCCTGTATTAGAAGTGGTTCGTAGTGGCATCAATAAAGCTGTCGGTGTCAAACGCATTGCTGACTTTTATCATATTCCAAGAGAAAATATTTTAGCTTTTGGGGATGAGGATAATGATTTAGAAATGATTGAATATGCCGGTCTAGGTGTCGCAATGAACAATGCGATTCCAGAATTGAAAGCCATCGCCAATGATGAGACGACTTTTTCTAATCATGAAGACGGCCTGGCCCACTATTTAATCGACTTTTTCCAACTCAATATCTAAAATAATAAAGCATATTCCTAGCGTGAATCAACTCATCACTAGGAATATGCTTTTATTTTATGCGACTTTTTTGACTTGGTTTTTATAAAAGTCTTGTTGTTCTTTTGATAAATAATTTCCTGTAACTTTTGAGGATTGAATCACGTCAATAAATGCTTTGGGATCAGTTTCCAAAACCGCCTGTTGTAAGTCATGCAATTCATATTGATTGACGACAATCATCAATACTGATCGGGGTGTCTTACTATAGCCACCCTTACCATCTAAAATCGTAATTCCGCGGCGAATTCGTTTTAAAATAGCTTCTACGACATCATCGACTTCTCCCGTGACAATAAATACCGTCATTCGGTGGTCATTCGTATGAAGCATATCCACCATTCGCGCATTCGCATACATGGAAATAATTGTAAATAAGGCAAATTCCCATGAATATAACATCCCTGCAGCGATGACAATCATTGAATTGATAATCAAATTCATAGAGCCGACATTAATACCCGTCGCACGGTAAACAACCATGGAAATGATGTCGATTCCCCCAGAAGACATGCCATATTTCACGCAAAGGCCTCCTGAAATACCTGATATCGTTCCACCGACGATCGCATTGAGTAATGGTTCATTGGATACGCCTTGGACGGGAATGATATTCGTCCAAAGAGTCGTCGAAATAACGACGAGAATGGTTAGAATCGTGAATTTACGACCTAATTTTAAAATACTTAAGATTAAAATAGGGACATTTAATAGAAAATACAAATTCCCCGTTGCGATGACATTTTCCATATCCGTAAATTCTCTTAACAAA
>JBHWOV010000176.1:0-28090 GCA_043424535.1 Aerococcaceae bacterium | reverse complement strand
CCTGTGTTGTGCGAATATCATCATAGGATAAAGCATGGACTGGCACATCGCAAACCCTTGGCTCAGGACGTGCTGATAGAAGTTTTACTTCTTAGGCTCTTACATGCGTTAGAAGTGCCCTATAATGATCATGAGCATAACAGTCGCAATACAGAAAAATCAAACTCACACTAAGAAATACGACACAATTCGCACCAACACCATCGCAAATAAAAAAACCGTCCACATCATAAACAATGATCGTAACGCAATCTCTAAAAAGTCCAGCGCATAAAATGTCTCAATTTGGCGAATATAATCAAACAATAATAATCCCAATACAAAAAATGACACCAAAAATAATAAAGGCAAAATGCTAAAATTAAAAACCAATACACTCAATGAATGAATCACCATCAACCAAGTCGGCAATAAACAAGTCGCAACCGAAATCGGATACTCCGCAATCTGTGGCTTTAAAATGATGACACCATAAAGAGCCCCCACAATAGGGAGAGCAAAAAGTAATATTTCTGGCCAAATAAAGGGACTCATCGCATTCACTTCCTAAAGATTCTTTTTATGATTGACTCTATCAAACCCTCGCCCAACCTCAACACTTGATAAAAGATATAAGCCTATTTTAACACATTCTCTTGCATCCTAAAATACTAAAAAGGCTGACAAAATGTCAGCCTTTCCTGATTATTTAATGAAACTCAAAATATGTGCCCATGTATCTCTATTTAAGACTTCCCAGTAATTGCCGTCACCAATAATCGCATACCCGACGAAAAGCCCAACAACGAAGAAAAGTACGACAAACACAATTAATAGCAAACACTTTAATAGCATACCAAAGAACCGTCGCCATACATTCACTTGTAAATCAGAGTTTGTCATGATTCTCCTCCATCATTAACCCATTAATCGTCGTTTAAAATGTTTCAATTGGCGTTTGACACGCCCCCAAAAGGTTGGCTGGCTTCGTTCAAATTCACCGGCTTGAATTAATTCTAACATCAATCCTGTTCCAACCGCTACGGATCGCATCGGTTGATCGACTTGAATCACGCTGATTTCTAAGCGATGTGTCAAATAATCATCCAAACCATCAATTAGAGCGCCACCACCTGTCAATAAGATGCCTTGTTCAATAATATCCGCCATAAATTCAGGCTGAACCGTTTGTAACAAATGCTCTGTCGCTTTGGCGATTTCATCAATCGGTTCTGCCAAAGCAAAAGCTAAATCATTATTGCTTAATTTCATGGACCTTGGTAGGCGCGAAACCATATCAATCCCATTGACATCATGGTAGCGTAACTCATTTTGCGTTACTTTTTGAGCTGAGGCGATTGCTATCTTCGCTTGTTCAGCTGTCTTCATTCCCAATTCCAATTGATATGTTTCTTTGACATAATCAATAATTGCTTGGTTAAAGTCATCCCCTGCAATCCGAACGGACTGACTGGCGACAATCTCTCCTGAACTAATGACAGAGATATCACTCGTTCCACCACCAATATCCATCACCATGGTTGCTTGAGGCGAGAGGATATTGCCTCCCGCTCCCAATGCCCCAACCTTGGTTTCTTCTTCAATATAAACAATGCCGCGACTCGCCCGTTCTGCTGTTTCCATTAATGATTGTTTCTCAATATCATTAATTTGAGACGGCGCGCATATTAAAATGATTGGCTTACTAAACAATTGTGGCGTCTCAATGCGCTGCATAAATAAAATCAACATCGCTTCAGCCAAATCATAATCAGCAATCACTCCACCTTCTAATGGATGGATCACTTGGATTGATGGTGGCGTTCGCCCAATCATCTCATAGGCTTCTTGGCCATGAGCAACAATTTCATTGGTATCGAGATCTACCGCTACAACAGCGGGCTCATTGACAACAATACCGCGTCCCTTTAAATGAATCAATACATTGGCAGTTCCTAAATCTATCCCAATTTCTCTGCTCATGATATTGCTCCATTCATCACTTGTTAAACGTGCTGAATCACACGATTTGGTATTTGTACTTCTACTGGCTGTACATCCACACGTTCAATCTCTGCTCCTAATGCTGCTAATTTATTGTGGAAATTATAATATCCACGGTCTAAATATTCTAATGCGGTTACGCGCGTAATGCCTTTAGCTACTAAGCCTGCAATGACGAGTGCAGCTGCCGCACGTAAATCGGTTGCCTTCACACGCGCACCAGTTAATTCATTTGGTCCATAACAAATCGCAGTTTGACGTTCGATTTTAAATTTCGCACTCATTTTACGCAATTCTTCAAAATGCATGAAACGATTTTCAAAGACTGTTTCCGTCAACGACGAGGAGCCATCTGCTAATAATTGTGCAATCGAAATTTGTGCTTGCATATCGGTTGGGAAACCAGGATGTGGCATCGTTTTCACATCCGTTGGCATTAATGTTTCTGGCCCAATGACACGCATTCCTTCAGCATCTTCAGTGAAGTTAACACCCATTTCCGTTAATTTACTCACTAATGGTTGATTGTGCTCACGTACTGCTCCACGAATATAGACGTCCCCTTGAGTAACCGCTGCAGCAACCATGAAAGTTCCCGCTTCGATACGGTCATAGATAACTTTATGTTCTGTGCCGTGTAATTTTTCTACACCATGAATCTTAATGACATCCGTACCAGCACCTTCAATATTGGCGCCCATTGAATTTAAGAAATCTGCTAGATCGACAATTTCAGGTTCACGCGCCACATTTTCAATGACTGTTGTTCCTTCAGCCAATGTCGCAGCCATCATGATATTTTCTGTCGCTCCCACACTTGGGAAATCTAAATAAATAGATGCACCAACTAATTTATCGGCTTTTGCTTCGACATAGCCTGCATGGCGTTCAATCGTTGCGCCAAGCGCTTCAAATCCTTTTAAGTGAAGATCAATCGGACGAGTACCAATCGCACAACCGCCTGGCATTGCTACTTTAGCATGACCAAAACGTGCCAATAATGGTCCCATCACAACAATAGAAGCACGCATTTTGCTGACAAAATCATAATCGGCGATCGATAATATATCACCGGTCGCATCAATCGTTAATTGATTTTTTGCTTCATCGAAATGCGTTACCGCATTAATCGTATTCAGTAATTCATTCAAAATATAAACATCCGATAAAATAGGGACATTGTTAAGGACTGTTTTTCCTTCTTCGGCTAAAATCGCTCCAGCCAAAATAGGTAAGACAGCATTTTTTGCTCCTTCAATAACAACCTCACCTGTTAAACGGTTGCCACCGTGTACGATAATTTCTTCCATTCTAAATTTTTCCCCTTTGTAGTTTATCGTTTTGGAGCCAACGATAAAGTTTGATAATTTATGTTTTTTTATAAAGCGTTATCGTTTTCAAAAACAAGACTGCCATCTCCATTTGAAGACACGCTTTTTAAGATATTCCCGCAAAAATAATTGCGCGTAAAATATCAATGATCTCAATAAAATACGAACTGACTGCTTGTCCTACCGCAATACTCAGTAATATACAAGCCCATCTCGCTAAGTAAAAATGGCGTTCTAACAGTATTTTGCGCCAATTCAACTTACTAAATACAAGATAGCTTAAAAGGACGAAAACAATCTTGACCACCAGTACTGCCATACTATTGATTAAGAGCATCTGTATTCTCCTTTCAGTTCTTTGTATATGATAGCATAAAAATTATGACTTTGAAATCTATTAAGTTCGAATATTTTGTGACTTCTACTATTTTTTAGATAAATTCGATACTAAAAAAGACAAGCGAGTATTCTCGCTTGCCTTCTCCTAATTTATTTAAAATCGTAAAAACGACGCTGTTCATCGATTTCACGCAAATAAAATCCTTGATATTCTGACGGAATATCGAACGTCGCATTTGTCGTATCCATTTCATCGCGTTCATTAAATAATTGTTCATATTCAGAAACAGATACTTGTTGTCGCTGATTTAATTCTTCTAATCCAATGATTTGTTCTAATTGCGTCTCATATCCTTCTACTAATTGACCGAAAAATAATTCTGACACAGCACCCGACCCATAACTAAATAAGCCAATTCGGTCGCCGGCATTCAATCGGTCATTTTCTTTCAGCATAGAAATCAAGGAAATATATAATGCACCCGTATAAGTATTGCCAATACGACGTCCATACTCAATCGCTGGTGGCAATTGATTTTGCCAGTGTATAATTTGACTAGCGCGCTTCTTCTCATCCATCCGTGTTTCTGCTTCCGATAAGGCATTCAACGCTTTTTTAGCCATTTTCGTATAAGGCAAATGGAAGAGAAACGCATTCACATTCGCTAATTTTTCTCCCAATACCTCTTCCGCCTGTTGAAAGACATTGATAAAACTATCCATATATAAGTCATTTGAAAAATGTCCATCGACGAGCGCAATTGGAGATTGGCTTGGACGCCAGAAATCGTATTGGTCAGTAGTATATTTAAATGTTTCTTCTTCAATCGCTAAGATTCGTGGTTGACTACTAATAATCATCGCTACCGCTCCTGCGCCTTGTGTCGGCTCGCCGGATGTTTCTAAACCATAGCGGGCAATATCAGAAGTAATCACTAGAGCACGACGCGATGGATTTAAACGCACATAATTTATAGCCATCATTAATCCCGCAGTTCCAGCATAACAAGCTTGTTTCACTTCAAAAGATGCAGCATGAGGATGGATATCCAATAAACGATGAATATAAGTCGCTGCCGACTTAGAATAGTCAAAACTTGATTCTGTTGCGAAAATCACTTGATCAATTAATTCCCGATCCATCTCGTCTACAATTTGCTGTGCTGCATTGGCTCCCATCGTGACAATATCTTCCCATACAGGAATGACTGCCATTAAATCTTGTTGTAAGCCAATAGTGTATTTATTAGGATCGATCCCTCTTGCTTCAGCCAATTCCACCATATCGACATAGTAGTCAGGCGTGTAAAAAGCAATCTTGTCGATTCCGATTGTATTTGACATCTTATCTCTCCTCACTTTGTTGACCTCGTAATTGCTTTAAGATCTCAGTCGCAACCGTACTGGACATTTTCGGACTTGCTTTCAATTGAGCAACAAGCGGTTCGACTTCATCTTCTGTCGCTCCTACTTGCATCGCTAAACTGCGTGCTTGTAAGGACATATGCCCTTTTTGGATCCCTTCTGTTACTAAGGCACGAATCGCACCAAAATTTTGCGCAAGACCTACAGCCGCCATAATTTGAGCTAATTGGCTGGCAGACGGTTGGTTTAATAATTCTAGAGACCATTGCGCCATCGGATGGACAGAAATAGTCCCGCCGACAACTGCGACTGGTAATGGAACATCAATAGTACCTGATAAGATTCCTTCTTTTGCGTCATATGTCCATTTTGTTAGTGGTTGATACTTACCAGTACGGCTCGCATAAGCATGGACAGACGCTTCGATTGCACGCCAATCATTGCCTGTGGCAATCGCAACCGCATCAATACCATTCATAATTCCTTTATTATGTGTCGTTGCACGATAAATATCTATACTAGCATAATCTGACGCCAATGCAATTCTTTTGGCTATTTGATGGGCTTGATCTAGATTTTGATGTAATTTTTCAACCATCACCGTTGTTTCAGCTCGAGCAATGGCCGTCTCTGAATAATTCGATAAGATACGCATCAATGCTTCATGACCGACAACAGATTCAATATGTGGGGCCATCGCTTCTAAGCATGTATTTACCGCATTTGCTCCCATCGCATCACATGGATTAAAGGTTAAATAGATGACAATATATTGGGTCGTATCTGAAACTTTGTGTTCGAAATGTAGTCCTAAAGGACCCCCGCCGCGACGTACCATATTTTGCGAATGGTCCTTGGCAATCGCTAATAATGTTTCACGCTCTGCTTCTAATTGAGCGAGTACCTTCTCAGGTTCTTCGACTTCTGCGAGTACAATTTGACCGGTAATTTCTCGTTCACCATAACTTGTTTGAATATTGCCTAATATTTTTCCTGCATTGCTGGCAGCCGCAATCACAGATGGTTCTTCGACAGCCATCGGCACAACATAGGCTTCATTATTGATGGTAAAGTTCACTGCCACCCCTAATGGCAATTCATAATTCATCAAATAATTTTCAATCATATTATTGGCTACAGATTCTGGAAGATGCTTCAACATTATATGTAAATTAGGACGAAATTCATCAATCAGCGCACGACGCTCTGATATTTTCTTTTTATAAAATCCTTTAAACATTTTTATCTTCTCCTATTGAACTGATTCTTTTAGCCTTAAAATTGTACCATAATTATGTGCAAAAGAACACAAGCATTACAGACTTCGCAACTGCCTTGTTCTATTTGCGCTAATTTTATGATATCAACAATACATTGATTTAAATTTCAAACACAAATAAAAAAGACCGCCCAACACCCTTTCTAACTTTGCCGTTAGAAAGAGCATCGATGCGATCATTGTATTCTCAGCACACAATACTGATGTTTAGATTATTTTGTTCCGAAAATACGGTCGCCCGCATCTCCCAATCCTGGAAGAATATAACCATCTTCATTTAATTTTTCGTCAAGTGCGGCTGTATAAATATCCACTTCTGGATGCGCTTCTTGTAATGCTTTCACACCTTCTGGCGCAGCGACTAAACAAACAAAAGTAATATTTTCAGGAGATACTTCATATTTATTCACCAATTGATTCAATGCCGCAATCGCTGACGCACCGGTTGCTAACATCGGATCGACAACAAACACGCGACGCTCTTGAATATCTTGAGGGAATTTCGCAAAATACTCAATCGCTTCTAATGTTTCATGATCACGGTACATTCCGATATGTCCGACACGCGCTGCTGGGATTAAATCTAACATCCCATCGACCATTCCTAATCCGGCTCTTAAAATAGGGATAATCGCCAGTTTTTTACCTGCTAATTGTTTTTGTGTCGATTCAACTAATGGCGTCTGAATGACGACATCTTCTAATGGTAAATCGCGTGTAATTTCATAAGCCATCAACATTGCGATTTCATTGGTTACTTCACGGAATTCTTTGGTAGATGTATCCTCTTGACGGATAATCGTCAATTTATGTTGAATTAAAGGATGATCTACTACTTGAAATTTTGCCATTTTATTGTCCTCCTAAATTATGCTTGATGCAATGGTTTGCCATCAACTAATTTTGCAACACTTGCTCTAATGTTGTCAAGGGAATTTTCATCCGCTTGCAATGCTTCAACGATCAGTTCGGCTACTTGACGCGCTTCGTCCGTTGTAAAGCCACGTGTTGTAATCGCTGGTGTCCCGATACGAATCCCGCTTGTATTGACGAATGATTCTTGATCATTTGGAATTGAATTTTTATTGACTGTAATATGAACCGCATCTAAACGTTCTTGGGCCCATTTACCTGTAATACCTAATGGCGTGACATCTAATAAGAATAAGTGATTATCTGTCCCGTCAGAGATAACACGTAATGGACTGTCTTGGAAAACTTCGACCATCGCTTGAGCATTTTCAATCACTCGTTTTGAATAGTCTTTAAATTCTGGTTTGAGTGCTTCACCGAGTGCGACAGCTTTTCCAGCAATGACATGCATCAATGGACCACCTTGAATGCCTGGGAATACGGCTGAGTTCAATTTCTTAGCATGCTCTTTTTTCGCTAAAATCAAGCCACCACGTGGACCACGCAATGTTTTATGTGTTGTTGTCGTCACCACATCTGCATGAGGAACGGGATTTTGGTGTAAACCAGATGCTACTAATCCAGCAATATGCGCCATATCGACGAAATAAATTGCGCCAACTTCACGCGCGATTTTGCCAATGCGTTCGAAATCAATTTCTCGTGAATAAGCACTGGCACCTGCGATAATCATTTTCGGTTGCACTTCTTTGGCTGTTTTTTCTAAGGCATCATAATCGAGTCGTTCTTCTTCATCTAATCCATATGCATACATCTCATAAGATTGTCCAGAGAAGTTGACCGGTGAACCGTGTGTCAAATGTCCTCCTTGTGATAAATCCATGCCGAGCACTTTATCACCTGGTTCTAAAAAGGCCCGATAAACAGCTAAATTTGCACTTGAACCACTATGTGGTTGGACATTGGCATATTCAGCGCCAAATAATTCTTTGGCACGGTCAATCGCTAATTGTTCGACCACATCAACATATTCACAACCACCATAATAGCGGCGTCCAGGATAACCTTCCGCATATTTATTGGTCAGTCCACTTCCTTGGGCAGCTAATACTCCATCGGAAACGAAATTTTCAGACGCAATTAATTCAATATTCTGTTCTTGACGGCGTTCTTCATTTTGAATCGCTTGAAATACTTCAGGATCATTAAACATTTTTTCCATAGCCATTCACCTTTTCTTCATATTTGAGCTATTATAGCACAAAATTCGTCGCTTTAGAAAGCCGATTCATTAATGCGTGTGCCTTTTCATCTTCAGGATTAAAACCTTGAACGAGAATATAATCGATTCCCTGTTGTTCCAGAGCACGTAAACCAGCATACAGCGCTCTTGTCGCTGCTTCAATATCGCCAGCAACACCATATGAATAAGTGGCGGTCACGGCTTCGTGAGATGCTAAATCAGCCAAATAGTCCTCATCCGCCAATAGCCCAAATGACCCAGTCTGTTCATCTAACCATTGTGTCACGTCTTCCATTGGATAATCATATGGAATCATATACACCGGCTGTTTCGGGCTATAATGCGTGTATTTCACACCCGGACTATAAACAACTTTATCTGCTTGTTGTTCAGCAGCTGTTTTCTCAATGACTGGAACAGATACAACCGCGCTTAACATTTCTTTGGTAATCGCTCCCGGGCGTAAGATAGTAATTTCTTGTTCCGTTGGAAAAATAACGGTCGACTCGACACCAATTTGTGAAATCGGCTCATCGGATACTAACACACCCGCAATTTCACCTTCAAAATCATGTAGCACATGATCCATACGTGTCGGACTTGGCCGTCCTGATTTATTGGCACTCGGTCCTACCATTGGGAAACCGACTTCTTTAATTAAAGCGAGTGTATCCGCATTATTTGGCATGCGCATAGAAACCGTTGGCTGACCTGCAGAAATACTTGGCGCAAAATCTGTGCCTTGATAAGGAAAGATAATCGTTAAAGGTCCCGGCCAGAAAGTGTCCATCAATTGTGCTACGTCGTCAGTAATTTCGACAAATTTCGCGACTGTTTCTGGACTATCCACATGGACAATCAGCGGATTATCTTGAGGACGCCCCTTAACTCGGAACACTTCTTGAACTGCTTTCGCATCATTGGCAATGGCTCCCAGACCATAAACAGTCTCTGTGGGAAAAGCAACGATGCCACCAGATTGGATACACTTTGCGACTTGTGGGAGTTGGTCCGATTTAAATATCTCTGTCATTTCTTCTCTCCTTCATAAATATGAATATAACGGTCTAGCCCATTCATATCTTTGACGATCGCGACTTGTTTGTTGGGAAAAGCTGTCTGCATCATCGCTTGTACAGCTGGTCCTTGTTTATAGCTAATCTCTAGAATCATCTGCCCCTTGCCCGCAAGATAGCGCGGTGCTTCTTGCGCGAGTCGTTGATACACTGCCAGCCCATTTTCTTCCGCAAACAAAGCTTCTTTAGGTTCAAATTTCTTAACCGACGCATCCATCACATCGAGTTCTTGCTGACTAATATAGGGCGGATTCGACACAATTAAATCGAATACTTCATTATCGGCAAATGCTGCAAACAAATCACTTTCTACTAATGTCACGTCACACGCATGCGCCGTCACATTTTCAGCCGCGACTTTTAACGCAGCGCTAGAAATGTCACTCGCTACAACTTCTGCATTCGGAAATTCTGACGCCAATGTGATCGCCAAAATGCCTGTTCCCGTGCCAATATCCAAGACACGCGCTTCCGGATGCGCTTCTAGAAAAGGTGTCGCTAATTCAATAATACCTGCTGTGTCTTCCCGTGGAATCAAAGTATCCATCGTTACTTTAAAACGACGTTCTAAAAAATCCGCATAGCCTAAAATATATTGAATTGGTTCATCCTCAACAATACGCGCCAAAATTTGTTCAAATTGCGTCCAATCTGCTTCATCGACGGGCTGATGCAGTGCTTGCACCAAATCCGTCAATGACCAATCTTTATAATAGAGCCAATACATTTGCGCATCTTGGGCAGGATAATGATATTCACTTAAAAAAAGCGAAGCCCGATTAAGAGCTTCGACCAAAGTCAAATTAAAATTGTGAGCCATTGAGCGCCTCTAATTTCTCTGTTTGTTCATAAAGGACGAGTGCGTCAATAATATCATCCAATTCACCGGCCAAAATTTGATCCAATTTCTGAATCGTTAATCCGATACGGTGATCGGTAACCCGGCTTTGTGGGAAATTATACGTGCGAATCCGTTCTGAACGGTCACCCGTTCCGACTTTCAATTTACGTTCCGTATCAATCGCGTCTTGTGCTTCCGATTGAACTTGGTCATAGACACGCGCTCGTAAGACTTTCATCGCTTTTTCACGGTTTTTCAACTGCGAACGCTCATCTTGCATCGCAACAACAATACCTGTCGGTTCATGAGTCATTCGTACTGCCGAAGCGGTCTTGTTGACGTGCTGTCCCCCTGCACCGGATGCATGATAAATATCAACGCGGATATCATTTTCATCCAATTCAAAATCGATTTCTTCTGCTTCTGGCATGACGACAACGGTCGCTGTTGACGTATGAATGCGGCCTTGCGATTCCGTTTCAGGGACACGTTGAACACGGTGAGCACCATTTTCAAATTTTAATTTACTATAAACTTTTTGTCCTGAAATCATAATAGTGACATCTTTATAACCACCAATATCGGTCACAGATGCATCGAGAACGTCAACTTTCCAGCCTTGATTTTGCGCATAATGCGTGTACATATTTAATAAGTCACCCGCAAAGAGTTGCGCTTCGTCGCCTCCAGCTGCCCCACGAATTTCCATGATGATATTTTTACCGTCATTGGGGTCTTCAGGAACCATCATAATTTTGATTTCTTCTTCAAGTGTTTCTTTATTTTCTTTTAATTCGGATAGTTCCATTTTAGCGAGTTCTTCCATTTCACTATCCAATGATTCCGTTAATAATTCTTCCGTATCTTCAAGTTCTTGAACGGTTTGTTTATATTCACGAATCTTTTCGACTTTAGGACGTAAATCTGATTCTTCAATCGTTAATTCACGTAAACGATTCGTATCAGAAATTACCTCCGGATCACTTAATAATTCATTGATTTCGTCATAACGAAGTAATAGTGTATCTAATTGTTCAAACATGAGAGCCTCCTTGATTAATGTTCTAATTGAGATAAATCGGGATTATGATAACAAGCACGACAAACTGGAATATAAGATTCATTGCCGCCAATCTGGATTTGTTCGCCACGATAGACGGGCTTCCCGTCATGAATGCGCAGATTCATGGTCGCTTTTTTATCACAGAACCAACAAATCGTCTTCATTTCTTCAATTTTATCAGCATAAATCAGCAATTGTTCAGAACCTTCAAATAAATGATTGGAAAAATCATTTTTCAGTCCAAAGGCCATCACTGGTATATTTAATTGATCAACGATTTGGGTTAATTGAAAGACATGTGCCTGTCCTAAAAATTGGGCTTCATCAATCAAGATGCAATAAAATTTTGTATCCAATCCCTTCACATATTCATAAAGATTCATCTCATCCGTTATCGCTACGGCTTCGCGGTTAAATCCTACTCTACTCGATACTTGATCCTTTCCAGAACGTGTATCTAATGCACTTGTAAAGATTAGGACCGGTTTATTTTGTTCCTCATAATTATGTGCTACTTTGATTAATTCTAGGGATTTACCACTATTCATTGCACCATGTTTGAAATATAATTTCGCCACTGACACATCTCCTCTCTCCATACTCTTCAATATTAAACAAAACCCTTTATCTCGTCAATATAACATTTTATCATAAAACAACGCTTTAGCCGCAATCAAAGAACTGTCACAAAAAGATTTGATTCATGAGGAGCACTTTTTTCCTTGAAGAAATGACACAAAACCCATGAATATTTTTAGAATGAGGGTAAAATATGGTAAAATGATGCTTACAAAAATATTGGGAGGAATCACCATGTCACCACGTAGCCATTTAGCACAATTTGTTGCCCATACGAGTCGTAAATTTCTCACGACATTCACGAATGGAGGTAGTAGTTTACCTGGAAAACTCGCTCTACAAATCGATCCAAATATCTTGCAATCACTCGCTAGTGATTATCATGTGATTGTCGTGACAGGAACCAATGGGAAGACATTGACGACTTCTCTCATTGTTCGTGCTTTACGTGAAAAATACGATCATGTGATCACGAATGAGAGTGGCTCCAATATGAAACAAGGCATCGTCGGTGCTTTTTTAGCAACAAAGAAAAAACCAAATACAAAAGGCATTGCGGTGTTAGAAGTCGATGAAGGGTCCTTAAAACACATCATTCCTGAATTGAATCCACAAACTTTTGTACATACGAATATTTTTGCAGATCAATTAGACCGGTATGGTTCCACGCAACATGTTTATCAATTGCTTGCCGATGCGTGCTTGAGTGCCCCAGATGCAACCGTTATTAGTAATGGCGATATTCCGGTCATGCGTAGCATCCAATTGCCGAATCCGCGTATTTATTTTGGTTTCGATGCGATTGAACCATATATTCACCAAACGATTCCACAAACTTCTGAAGACATTCATTGTCCGAATTGTCAGAATTTACTGGAATATAATTTTCTCACTTATGCAAATCAAGGCGATTATTATTGTAGCCATTGTGGTTATCAACGTCCTCCTTTAGACGCCAAAGTAACCGACATTCATGAATTGAATGCGGATGGGTCACGCTTTGCGATCGATGGAATTACCTTCGATTTACCTGTTGCAGGGCATTACAATATTTACAATGCCTTAGCTGCCTATACAACGGCTCGTGAATATGATGTTTCTCCTGAACAAATTCAAGTTGCTTTCAGACAGACAGAACGCGTTTTTGGCCGTCAAGAATTGATGACCTTGGAAGATAAGGAAATTGTTTTTAATTTGGTGAAAAATACCGTCGGTTTAAATCAAGTCATTAAACTCATCCAATTGGAAGATCAACCAATGTCACTCGCCTTTATTCTCCATAATAATGATGCTGATGGAACAGAAATCGACTGGATCGAAGATGGCGATTTTGAGTCATTAAAAGACCAAGATATTCAACAAATTTATGCCAGTGGTATGGAAACGGAAGCCATCGCTTCCCGTCTTGAATCCGCACACTTAATCGATACACCTGTCCGACGTCATCCGGATATCGATGCGCTCATCGAACAATTAAAACAAGCGCCGACCAATCGCATTCATGTGGTCGCAAATTATACGGCGATGATGGCATTCCGCAAAGCCATGCAAGATGGCGGCTATTTATAATTCTATCGCAAGCATTTTAAACCAATCCAAATCAAGGATTGGTTTTTTTGTCTGGGCAACCGTTCTCACTCCACTAAAAAAGTCATCCACTGCTTGCAGTAGATGACGCTTCAATCAAAATCAAATTTACATAAATAACATAATAAACGGCGGAAATAAAATAGCCGGCACAAAATTCATCACTTTTAAATCGGCAAGACCGCTTAAATTTAAACCGAGCGCAAATAATAATACTGAGCCGACAGCAACGATTTCAGTGACAATGGCCGGTGAAAATAGCGGCGCAAGAAAAGAAGCTAAAATCGTAATGCCCCCTTCGATTACTAATACTGGTAGCGCACCAAAAATCACCCCAGATCCTAGGGAAGAAGCTAATAAGAAAGCGGTAATACCATCTAATAAACTTTTGGTATACAGAATCGAATTGTCGCCGGTCAAGCCACTTTCTATTGAGCCGACAATCACCATCGATCCAACACAAAATAACATGGTCGCACTGATGAAAGCTTCGGTAAAATTCCCATTTTGTAAGCGCGGGTGGGATTTAAATTTGGATTGTAATTTGCCCATCACCTGATGAATCCGCCCGTCGATATCCAGCCATTCACCGAGCGTCGCGCCGATAACCATCGATAAAATGAGCACGAGCGTATTTCCAGATATAGCGCCTGCCATTCCCATTACCATAATACTTAATCCAATTGCTTCCATAATGCGTTGATTTACTTTTTCTGGTATCGCCACTTGAAGACGGACCCCTAGGAATCCCGTAATCACAATGACAATAGTATCTACAATTGCTCCCAAATGATAGCCTCTTTTCTAACAATATCTATTTTTCTGAAGTTTCTTTTTCCTCCATTAATATTTCATTTTTTTGCATCTGCTTCGTCTACTTCTTCTACAGTAGCAACGTAGGAAGGTTCAATTGTAACATCATTTCTTCATCTTCTCAATCCTTTTTATAGTGACAATTATCAAGCGCAAATGATGTTTTTTGTCTATGCAATATCTTTCGCTTCACTAAAAAAGCCATCCACTGCTCGCAGTAGATGACGCTTCAATCTTATTTACATAAATAACATAATGATCGGCGGGAATAACATGGCCGGCACAAAGTTCATAATCTTTAAATTAGCCAGACCACTTAAATTTAAACCGACCACTAATAATAATACAGAGCCAACACCAACGATTTCAGTGACAATCGCTGGTGAAAGGAGTGGCGCGAGAAAAGAAGCTAAAATTGTCAAGCCCCCTTCGATCACTAATACCGGTAAGGCGCTAAACATTACTCCAGACCCGAGAGAAGAAGCTAATAAGATTGCGGTAATCCCATCTAATAAACTTTTAGTATAAAGGGTCGAATTATCGCCGGTCAAACCACTCTCGATTGCCCCGACAATGACCATTGAACCAACACAATACAACATGGTCGCACTAATAAAAGCTTCCGAGAAATTGCCGTTTTGTAAGCGCGGATGGGATTGAAATTTCAATTGTAATTTGTCCATTCCCCGGTGAATACGACCATCAATATCTAGCCATTCACCAATCGCAGCTCCGATGACCATCGATAAAATGATCACGAGCGTATTTCCAGACAGAGCGCCTGACATTCCCATCACTATAATACTCAATCCAACTGCTTCCATAATGCGTTGATTTACTTTTTCAGGTAAGGCCACTTGAAGACGGGATCCTAAAAACCCCGTAATCACAATGACCACACTATTCACAATAGCTCCCAAATAATAGCCTCATTTCTAACATTATTTATTCTTCTGAAACATCTTCTTCCTCTATTAATATTTCATTTTCTGAATCTGCTTCTTCGGATGCAGCAGACATTGAATTTTCTGACTCGTCATCCTCTTCTTCAGGGACATCGACCCGTTCCAAATCTTCATTAATCCATTCTAAGAGGTCTGGTTGATACGACCAAGTGAAATAAAACAATGGCTTCGTTTCTTCAGCATCCATCGATTCCTCATCGTTTGCTTCACTTTCCTCGATGGATTCTTCTGCTGCTTCATCCGTTTCTTCAGCTTGTTCTGCCTCTTCCACAGCAGCCAAGGTAGGAATGTTCATTTGTATCAATATTTCTTCATCTTGCCAATAATCTGCATAGCGTCGTTTATCAAGCGCAAATGAACGAACCACCGTCATTTCTTCGCCCGGTTCTAAGCGTTCACCATACATTTGATTAATCAACATATAATCATCATAAATTTCATCGCCATTAATGGTTAAGGAAATATCCCCATCCAATGGCAATATTGTTTCTTCAGTATTATTTTTAACAGTAAATTCTGCTGTGACAATAATTTGTCCCGATAAGAAATTTTGAAAAACACTTTCATAATTTTCAAACGGTTCAAAATCCGTTACTTGAATCGCGTTAAGTGTGACCGAAACATCTTCATCTTCTTGTGTCTCATTCGGTTCTGCTTCGGCGAGCAAAGCTTTATTCCCCCACCATTCATTAGTGATTCGATCATTTAACATCTGTTCATTATTTTGAATGGCTTGAGCCATCTCTTCATTCAATGGCATCGGAATTTTTGCCTCGACTGCATCACCAACATTTTGTTGATTTTGGGGACTAAATTCCGTATTTAAGGTGAAATAACCGACTTCTTGCATCATTTGGTACATTTCTTCACCAATACCAAAGGCAAGATACCCCTCGACATGCGCGTCTTGAGGAATGACATACTCTGCTCCCTGCATGATTTTACTTAAATTACCATTCGGTAAAGGATACAATTCATCATTAGGATAAGCCATTTGAACACCGTCTAAATAATTCAAATGAAAATTATTTGGAATAACTTGAATCGCTTGATTGCTCTGATTCGCAATCGTCACATTTAATAATACAATCGCACCGGGCTCTTCTTCATAATGAAAAGCAGCCTTTAAATCAGGATTGGCTTCCGTCACATCCCAAATATGTACGGATTCAACAGTCGTGATGACATCTTGAGATGTTCGCTGTGACGCTTCATCAATCGATAGACGGTCCGGGTCCAATGTCATTTTATCTGACTCGAGTAATGCCTTTTCCAATTGATTAAATTCCGGAATAATCCGTTCATCAACCGTCGCCGATTCTGTTTCCGACTCTGAAGCGACACTTTCACTCGCTTGATTTTCTGTTAATTTCTCTGCTTGTCTTTCAATAAATTGATCATAAGTCTGTCCACAGCCGGTTAACAATATTAGACAGCTCAATAACAAGATTTTCTTTATGTTGGACATAATTACTCCTTACTATTCTTGTTCCTCTTCTGTTTCCACCACAATCATATCGGGTTGTTCTTCCGCATCATCATATAAGTCCGATGTTTCACGGAAATATTGATACAATTCACTGACTAATACTTTAATTACTGCATAGCCTGGAACCCCTAAAATCACGCCCGATAAGCCAAAGAGTTTTCCTGCTGCTAATAAGATCATTAAAATCGTCACCGGATGAATTTCTAAATTATTTCCTAAAATTTGTGGTGATACGACACGTCCTTCGATGGTCTGTTCAATTAACATCACAATAATCACTTTTAATAACATGAATGGAGATGACACAACCGCGATAAATAGAGCCGGTATCACGGCAATAAATGAACCGATAAAAGGAATGACATTACAAAATCCCGCAATAATCGCCAACGAAATCGCATAATCTAAACCGATAGCAGTATAGCCAATCGCAAACATAATCGCAACGGTTATCGCAACTAAAATTTGTCCACGAATATATTGGGCCACTTGGAAATTAGCGCGGAACATCAGACGACTGGCAGCTGGTCGATATTTATTAGGAATCACATGAAGAATATTGCGTGGAATTTTCTCAGATTCCAATAATAAATAATAGAGTAGCAATGGCATCGTCAATAATCCGGTCACAAATTGTGTAATGGATCCAATCACCGTTCCAATACCACCAAATGTCGTTTGCACTAAACTATTAATCCGTTCAGTCATCCGATTCAAATCAAAATCTGCTATAAAGGCGCTCACTTCACGTGACAAGTCTGAATTGGATAAATCAAAAGGCAAATTCTCGATAAATTGATTCACTTGATCAATATAACGAGGTAAATTTTGATTAAAAGTCTGAAATTGATTTTCCAAAATTGGAACTAAAGTTGAAATCCCCCAAATAATTAAGAGAATCAATACGATAAAAATTCCCCAAATCGTTACCCGCCGATCCACACCACGTCTTGATAAACGCGTGACAATGGGATTAAATAAATAAAATAAGATGCCAGCAAAAATCACTGGAAATGCAAATAAACTGATGAAACTTGCGACTGGGGTAAATAAATAAGAAACCCGGCGCAAGAGTGATATCAATACGAGCACGATAATCGCAATCATCAATGATACGACCACCTGATTATTTAATATCCAGCGTTGAAATAAAGTCTGTCTCTCACGATATCTTCGCATGTTTCTCCTCCACTCTACGATGAAATCTTTATTTTTGAATCAATTTAATTACACTCCATTATATAATAATTTTATCGCCTTAGATAGTCAAAGCCGACAACCCTTTCAATAAATGTTATAATATAGCCAGACAACATTTTTTACAAGAAAGGAACATATGATGACACAACAATATATTTTAGGTGGCTACACCAATCGCGAGAACAAAGGAATTCATCAAATATCTTTCGATCCAGAAACGGTTCGCTTTGGCGAAGCGACTTTAATTGCGGAACTCAATAATCCAACTTATGTTGCATTAAATCAAGCAAAAGATCTCCTATTCGCCATTCATAAAGAAGACGAGCGCGGAGGTATTGCTGGATTTAAGAAAGTTGATGGACAATGGGAACATTTTGATACCATCATGGGTAGCGATATCCCTGGCTGTCATTTATCTTACCGTGAAGACTCGCAAACCATTTATGTTGCCAATTATCATTTAGGTCAAATCGATGTGTATCAATTAAAAGATGATCAATTAGAACATATTCAAGTGGTCAAACATGAAGGCAATGGTCCTCATAAAAACCAAGCATCTCCCCATGTGCACTATACAGGATTAAATAAAACGCAAGATTTGCTTTTCGTGTGTGATTTAGGTAATGATACCGTCACATCTTACACTTTTGAAGCAGACGGTCAAATCACTTATGCGCATGATATTGATTTACCAGGTGGTACAGGTCCACGCCATTTAGTGTTAGATAATGAGGAAGAATTTGCTTATGTTATTGGTGAATTAGATAGCTCTACGATCAGTCTGAAAGTATCAAAAGACGGTGAATTTACTTTCGTAGAACGTTATTTAAATATCCCTCAAGAAGCCGTTGAAACATCCAATGGAGCAGCGATTCGCTTAACCAAAGATAATCGTTTCCTTTATGTATCAAGTCGCTTCTATGACGCGATAATCGGCTATCAATTAGAAGGCGAAGGAAAATTATCTAAAATTCAGAGTCTACCATCCCATGGAGAAATTCCGCGTGACTTTATCTTAGATGAAACGGACCATTATCTCTTAGTTCCGCATCAAGATACCGATAATATTGCCATTTTCGAAATCGATCAAGAAAATGGTCAATTAACCTTTATTCATGACGAGACACACGCTCCAGAATGTGTCTGCATCATGCCATTACAATAAAATGAACTCTCCCGATGCTTGTCATCGGGAGTCTTTTCTTGTATGATAATGCTTCTTAAGCCCCATTGCATCGAATGGATTTGATGGGTATAATAAATAGAAAATTGAAAAGAATGTGAGGTGTCAAACCGTTGACACAATTATTAGATTTTTATGAAATGCTCAAAATATTTATTCTCAGTGTTGTTCAAGGAATTACTGAATGGCTACCAATCAGTAGTACGGGGCATATGCTCTTACTCGAAGACTTGATGCCACTCAATCTCTCACCAGAATTTAGAGAAATATTCATGGTGCTCGTCCAATTGGGCTCGATTCTAGCGGTTATTGTTTTATATTTTAATAAATTAAATCCCCTAGCCTCAAATAAGACAGCCACTGAGAAAAAAGATACATGGATTTTATGGTTCAAAGTAGCCTTCGCATCCATACCGGCAGCGATTTTCGGCTTTATTCTCGATGATTATATGGACGAATATTTTAACACACCCCTCGTCATCGCTACAGCTTTGATTGTATACGGGATTGGCTTTATCTGGATCGAAAATAAAGACCGTGGCCGTCATGCCCGCCAAATCGAAACATTGAATGATTTACGTTTCTCAGATGCCTTTAAAATCGGTCTCTTCCAAGCATTGGCGATTATTCCAGGGACATCACGTTCAGGGTCAACCATCATGGGTGGATTATTAACCGGTGCGACCCGTCATGTCGCAACTGAATTTTCATTCTTTATGGGGATTCCGATTATGTTCGGTGCGAGCTTCTTCAAATTAATTAAACTTGGCTTCCCACTCAATGGTGTCGAAATCATTTATTTAATTTTCGGTATGGTTGTTGCCTTTATCGTATCAGTTATCGCCATCCGCTTCTTAATTCGCTACTTACAACGTAATGACTTCACCGTCTTCGGTTATTACCGTATCATCCTTGGTGCGATTGTCATTTTATATACTTTATTTGTTAAATAATGATCAACAAAACCGCTTATCTCAAATGAATCGAGATAAGCGGTTTTTATGTGCTATAAAAGCAAATTAAGCGTCTAAATTAATACCATGCGCATTTTCTTTTGTAATTTCAGTAATGCCACCCATATATGGAATGAGCGCTTCTGGAATTTTTACAGAGCCGTCTGCTTGTTGATAATTTTCTAAAATTGCGACAACAGTACGTCCGACAGCTAAGCCTGAACCATTCAATGTGTGAACATGTTCGACTTTTCCAGCTTCATTACGGAAACGTACTTTGGCACGACGTGCTTGGAAATCCTCACAATTTGAACATGAACTAATTTCACGGTATGTATCTTGACCTGGAATCCATGCTTCAATATCATACGTTTTCGCTGCAGAGAATCCCATATCGCCCGTTGAAAGGACAATCGTTCTGAATGGAATATTTAAGCCTTTCAAGATATTTTCTGCGTCTGCGGTCATGCCTTCTAATTCATCATATGAACGATCAGGATGGGCAAATTTAACTAATTCAACTTTGTTAAATTGATGCATCCGAATTAATCCGCGGGTATCACGGCCTGCACTACCAGCTTCTGAACGGAATGATGGTGACAATGCCGTAAATTTCGTTGGTAATTGTTCCATTTGTAAAATTTCATCCGCATAAAAGTTTGTTAAAGGCACTTCTGCCGTTGGAATTAAAGTAAAGTTACGGTCATCTTGTAATTGGAAAACATCCTCTTTGAATTTAGGGAATTGTCCGGTACCATACATCGCTTTATCATTGACAATAATCGGTGTGATCATTTCTTGATAGCCATTGTTAATATGCGTATCGAGCATATAATTATAAACTGCACGCTCTAAACGCGCTCCCAAGCCTTTATAATAAACAAAGCGCGCTCCAGCAACTTTTGCTCCACGTTCGAAGTCTAAAATATCTAAGGCTTCCGCAATATCCCAGTGGTTCAATGGTTCAAAGTCAAATGCTGGTTTTTCTCCCCAAGTACGGATTTCAACATTATCATCTTCATCTTCACCAACTGGAACATCTTCATGCGGTAAATTTGGTAAGCCTGATTCAATATCGAAGAGATCGGCTTCAATTTTTTCTAATTCCGTATCGAGTTGTTTAATTTGATCGCCGATTTCCTTCATTTCAGCGATCTTTTCATCTGCATTTTGTTTCTCACGTTTTAAAGTCGCGATTTCTTCCGTCACCGTATTGCGTGTTTGTTTCAAATCTTCCGTCTGAACAATTAATTCACGGCGTTTTTTATCCAGTGCTTGATAGCCTTCAAGTGTCTCCGGATTCACTCCACGTGTTTCTAATTGTTTCGCTACTTCGTCAAAATTTTGACGTAATAATTTTCGATCTAACATATCCATTCCTCCATTAATCATAATTTATAACAATAAAAAAAGCCCTCCTCCCATAGGGACGAAAGGCTCATTTCGCGGTACCACCCGATTTCAGAGTCCATATAAATAATGATAGACCCTGCTCTCAATCGATAACGGACGATACCGGCACTATTTCACTTCGTTTCATAGGCTGAATAAAATGTGGATTCATTATTTAAAGAGAATAGTTCACACCGACCACTATTTCTCTGAGTCTCTTCTCATAATTACTAGTCATTTCTCATTTGAATTTATTTTATCAGGTTTAATTTAATTGTCAACTAATGAATAATAGATTTACCAATTTAATTCACGGGCCTTATCTGTATCACGATACTTATGTACTGTTTCTAATCCTGTAAATTGTTGTTGGCGTAAGGCCTCAAAGAGGACGATACTGACTGCATTCGATAAATTGAGGGAACGAACATGTTCATCATTCATTGGAATACGTAGCGATGATGCCTTATATTCTTCCATCAATTCAATCGGCAATCCCGTTGTTTCTTTTCCGAAAAGAAAGAATTGTTCTTCCTTCGTCTCATCCGCCAAATTTACTTCCCCATAATGATGGGGTGCAAATTTCGTAATGGGATACAATGGACGGCCCTCTAAATAGGTCATAAAAGCTTCTAGATCATTATGCTCGATAATATCGACATTGTGCCAATAATCCAAGCCCGCTCGTTTTAACATTTTATCATCGGTTGAAAAACCTAGAGGGTGGATTAAATGCAATGTCGCATTCGTCGCAGCACAGGTTCGCGAAATATTTCCTGTATTGGCAGGCATGACTGGTTGATATAAGACAATATGATTCTTCATCTGATTATTTCTTCTTTCTAAGCGTTTCACGCGGTGGCCGTTTATTTTCTAATGTTCGGATAGCTTGTTTCATTTCATGAATCGTTTCTTCTTCCGTTTCCTTCGCCAATTGATCTTGAATGCATTCAACCATGGCCGGATTTTGGTAACGTTCAATTTGCCCCAAAGCCCAAGCAGCGGTTCCTCGCATCATCGGACGCGGATCATGTTCTAAGATTTCTAATAATTGTGGAATCGCTGTTTGATCACGGTAATTCGCTAAAGCAATGATCGCATTACGCTGCAATGGCTTTTTCCCACGCCAGGAACCAGCTAATGGACCGAATTTTGCTTTAAATTCTTTATTAGAAATTGTCAGTAATGGCTTCAAAGCAGGTTGCACTAATTCCGGATCGGGCTCCATTTCTGGATGAAGATGGAAACTCTTGCCTCGATTATAAGGACAGACCATTTGACAAATATCACAACCATAAATCACATGGGACATCTTCCGACGAAATTCTTCTGGCATATAATCCTTCGTCTGTGTTTGATATGAGAGGCATAATTTCGCATTCATGCGGCCGTCCCCTAATAAAGCATCTGTTGGACAGGCATCAATGCAACGCATACAATCCCCGCAGCCAAAGTCGACCCGTTCATCTGGTTCAAATTCCAAATCGGTAATAATTTCACCTAAATAGACCCATGATCCAAATTCTTCCGTAATCAATAAACCATTTCGGCCAATAAAACCAATGCCTGCACGCTCAGCTGCCGCGACATCCGGCAATTCACCCGTATCAACCATTGGTTTAAATGTAGCGGTCGTCGTTTCTGACTTAATAAATTCAATCAAACGTTGCATCTTTTCTTCGAGAATATCATGATAATCAATCCCCCAAGAAGCTCTCGCGAAGAGACCACGTCGATTCTCGCGTTCATTGGGTAATGGATCTGGAATTTCTGATGGATAAGCTAAGGCGATTGAAATAATCGTCTTCGGTTTGTCGAAAATCTTATCCGGATATAAACGATCATCAATATTCGGATGCTCAAAGCCACTCGTATGACCTTGTTCTTTTTGTTGATGCAAGGAATCTTCCATATGGGAGAAGTCGTCAGCTTTAGCAAAGCCAATCTTATCAATACCTATTTCAGCTGCCGCTTGTTTGATTTTTTCTTTTAAGGCTGCATTAGTCATCTGACTCCTCCTCATCGATTGATTTAAGAAATTGGATTGTAAATTGCACCATCATCTCAATCGCTTGTTTCATTGACGCATCATCCATATCGAATGCTTCATGATGATGAGCGGCACCTGATCCTACTGCCTCATTTTGCGTCCCTACAAAGGCAAAGATACTCGGTGCAAGACGTTGATATTCTGAAAAACTCTCTGAAGCAAACCAAGTCTCATCTGTCAATAATTGACCTGGGAATAGTTCGGCTGCTATTTGTTGCGCCAAATGCGTTAAGCCAGGGTCATTATATACGGGTAAGGAATCCACATCTTCATGTGACAAGTCTTCAATCGTACAACCATGAACTGCGGCCACTTGTTCCGCAATACGTAAGACTAATTCTGTTGCCTTCTCGCCTTCAGCAGAATCGAAATAACGCAATGTGCCCCCAATGTGAGCTTCATCAGCAATCACATTATTGGTTTCACCTGAATGGAATTGTGTAATCCCTAAAGTCACTGTTTTGGTAACATCCAATTGATTATTCCAAGCAATCGCTAAGTCATTCAAGATAGCTGTCCCGGCAAAAATCGGATTTACTGCTAAATCTGGTCTCGATCCATGACCTCCTCGGCCAATCACTTTGAAATTAATGACCGATAAGCCAGCCATCGCTGGTCCGGCAGTGATTCCAAGCCGACCGGTCGGTAAATGCGACAATAAATGATTGCCGTAAAATGCATCAATTGACGTATCTGCCAATAATTCAATCATGCGATGCACACCGATACTTATTTCCTCCCCTTCTTCAAAGAGGAATAAAATCCGGCCATTAAGCTGGTCTTTGATGCGGACGAGAATGCGCATGGCTGTCATTAAAATAGCCATATGGCCATCATGCCCACAAGCATGCATCACTCCAGGATTTTGAGAAATTACTTTTCGCGATTGCGTTAAATTGGACTCTGCTTCTTGGACTGGTAAAGCATCTAATTCTGTTCTCAAAGCGATAGTTTTACCGGGACGTCCGGTATCGAGAACTGCGACAAAACCATATCCACCGCTCATTTCATCGGCTGGAACATCAATGATTGGCAGTCCGAGTTGGCGTACCAGTTTTTTCAAATAAGCCGATGTCTGTGCTTCTTCGGCAGCAAGCTCTGGATATTGATGTAAATAATGTCGCAGAGAAACCGTCTCTTCCCAATTTTCTGCGATCAATTCTTTAATTTGTTCTTTCACAATGCTGCCCCCTTTTCTCTATTATAACGGTCTAAATCCTATTTGAAAATACTTATCCTCTATTGTGTTTGACAATCACTCAATCCCATTGTTTAGCGCATGATTGGGATGAAATTAAACAAATAACAACCAATTTCATGATGCTATTTTCACAAAAAAAACCAGCCAAATCGATTGGCTGGTTCTAACATGAACGAATGAATTATTCTTCGTCTTCTTCTTCTTCGTCATTGTCGCCTTCACCAATAACTTCTGGTTCAGCAACTTCTGCATCTGGATCAACTTCTTCTGGTTCTTCCATTGGAGCAGAAACAGTGACGATTGTTTGATCAGAATCTAATAATACTGTAACTTCTTCTGGTACTGTTAAATCAGCAACTGTTAATGAGTCACCAATTTCAAGACCTTCCACATCAATTTCAAATGATGAAGGGATATTTGCTGGTGTTGTTTCAATCAAGATTTCTTGTTCAACAATTTCAACAATACCTTCTTTGATTGTTTCATCATTTAATGTGTACAATGGAATTTCTACTTCAAGTTTTTGGTCAGCAGAAATTGCTTCCAAGTCTACATCATAGATTAGATCTTCTAATGCAGCAGGCGTGAAGTCTTTAATCCATACTTGTTGTACATTGCCATCATATTCAACTTTAAAAACCGCGTTGGCACCTTCTTGGCGAAGAATTGTTTCGAATTCACGACGGTCAATTAATAATGATACTGTATCATGGTCTTTACCATACAATGAAACAGGAATTTTACCTTCACGACGAGCTTTACGTGAAGCAGAAGAACCTGTTTCAGTTCTTAATTCAGCTTTTAAGTTCATAGTGCATTTACTCCTTTATATTAATTAGAACGAATCTTCCTCGTTTTCACACATAGACTATACTAACAAATTATTCTACAAAAAGCTAGTTGTAAATGTTATTTTTTATGGATTTGATGCATTTTATATAAAAAAGCAATCATATTGACCAAATAAAAAATCGACCTTGATAACAAGGTCGTCTGTATGAAGTGGAGCGACGAGCGCAATCATATGTGCGCATCGATCATCGCCCTGCTTCATTCCATTGCTTTGTCATAAAGGGTCGATTTTTGATTTTATTTTATGCGAAAAAGATTATTCGGCTGCTGATTCTGATGAAGCTTCTGCATTTTCTTCCGTTGATTCTCCCTCAGCTACTTGAGATTCACCTTCCGCTGCAGATTCTTGTGATTCTTCAGGAGCTGGTTCTTTACCTAATTCAATTAAGTCATTGACCGCATTTTCTAAATCAGGATCATTGATTTTCAGACCAGCATCTTCAATCAGACGGCCAATCACTCCATAGGCAAAAGTAGAATCCGCAAATTTAGATACTTTATATTGATCTACTACTTCATCTTTGATTTCGTTTAATGGTTTTTTCTCGCCATTATCTAATACTTTAATGACATGGAAGCCATGTTCTGTTTCAACGGGCTCTGGAATAACTTCGCCATTCGTTCCATTTTTAACCGCTTCTTCGAATTCAGGAACCATTTGTCCTGGCAAGAATTCACCGAGTAAACCACCATTGGATGCGGTAGAATCTTTCGATACTTCTTGAGCTACTGCATCAAATTCTTCGCCTGCTTCTAGACGATCGAGTACTTCTTGCGCTTCTTCTTCTGTATCAACTAAAATATGTTGAGCTTCCATGGTTGGTTGATAAGATTCATCATAAAATGTTTGAATGGCTTCATCTGACATATCAATGTGTTGTTCAACCACATTTTGGAATAAATTACGAATAAAGATTTGATATGTATATTCTTCGACAGAACCTAATTGTTGATAAGATAATAATTGATTAAAGGCTTCTTCGCCACCGGCTTCGTCAATTTGTTGTTGTACTTCTTCTTCAGCCGCTTTTTGTAATGCTTCAGGATCTTCCGCATTATTTTTTAATACTTCTTCTAAAATCATCGTGCGAAGTGTGACTTCACCTGACAGATTTTTCATAGCATCATATAATTGGTCTTTTGTAATTTGTGTTTCACCAATTTCAGCGACAACATCTTGTGCCGAAACGACACCGATGCCGCCTGTTAATAGCGTTGCCGATGCTAAAGCAACGGTTGATAATTTTAATAAAGTTTTTTTCATTCGAAGATTGCTCCTATCTTTTTTCTAATGGATTCACTATAACATATGTTTCTTAAAAAACTTAAAAGTTTATACAATTTACATATATTTTACTCATTTTCCAATGAATCTTCATATTCTTTCGCCACAACTTGACCTCTGACTTGAATATTTGGATTATCATTTGAGTCTTGGTCATCTTTATCTTTATCATCGTCTGATACGAATTCTTTTTGAGCTTTCTCAATATCTTCTTGTAACGTTTCGACATGATTATTGACGCGTTTTATACGTGGACTCGATTCTTCATTGAATTCACGCAATGCTGTTTGAATATCTTGGCTCGCTTCGTTAACTGATTGAATACCTTCGTCAGTTAGTCGTTTGACTGCCGTTGATAAATTGTCAACTTTAAAACGTAAGTCATTGACATCATCCGTTGTTTGATCGATTTTTTCTTTTAAAATCGCACGCGTTTCTTTACCTTTACGTGGAGCATTCATCAGTCCAGCTAATCCACCGAACACGGCTCCCCAAAATAGTCCTGATCCAAATTTAGACATCATTTACCTCCCAAATTATGCATTTGTTATTGCTTGATTAATCGTTTTTGCGATCTCTTGCATTTCGTCATCCGAATAATTATCGGCATTGTTTTTCATAAATAATTTGAAATCATCGTCAGTTGTGTAACGAGGAATCAAATGGATGTGTGAGTGGAATACCGTTTGGTATGCGACCTCACGATTATTATTAAGAATATTAAGTCCATTTGCTTCAGGAAATGCCGTTTCTAAGGCTTTCGCGAGCTTTGGAACACGAGAAAAGACGGACGCTGCCAATTCACTGTCATATTCATAAATATCTTTCACATGTTTTTTAGGGACTAATAATGTGTGGCCTTTAGTTGCTTGGGACATATCTAAAAATGCGAACACATCATCGTCTTCATACACTTTATTCGTTGGAATCTCACCTTGAATAATTTTACAAAAAATACAATCGGTCATTGTCATTCCCCTTTCTCAATACTTACAGAATACCATATTTTCATGGTTCACACTAATAAAAGCATTGTTTGTCTCCATTAATCAATTCGTATCATTTCGAACACGATGCTCAGCCAAAATAAAAAGCCAATCCTATGATTTAGGATTGGCCTTACTTAATAAACTACACCCAGAGGGAAT
>JBHWOV010000175.1:0-13234 GCA_043424535.1 Aerococcaceae bacterium | reverse complement strand
GCGTATTAAGACGCATTTTAAAATAGATATATTCTTAACCAAAATAAAACCAGTGACGGTATTTTACCGACACTGGTTTTGAAGGAATGTAAACGATTTAATTATATTACTCTGAACGTAATGCTTCGATAGGATTTTGATTAGCCGCCATTCGAGAAGGTATCAGTCCAGCGATAAAGGTTAATATTACAGATAAGAGAATTAAACTGATTGCTGTGAGGGGCGTTAACATAGTAATGGATGCGACACCGGTTAAGCGATAAACAATCATATCAATGCCTTTTCCGATTAACCAAGCAGCACCAATACCGATAACACCTGATAACAAGCCTTCAATGATTGTCTCAGCATTGAAGACACGTGCGATATCTCCTTTTGAGGCACCGACAGAGCGTAGAATACCGATTTCTTTGGTTCTCTCAATAACAGAGATATAGGTGATAATACCAATCATAATCGATGAAACAATCAGTGAGATGGCAACAAAACCGATTAGAACATAAGTAATCATAGAGATGATAGAGGTGACTGAATCCATAATCAATGCGACTTCATCAGTATAATGGATCGCATCTTCATCATCGACTTGATCGTTATAATCTTGAATTGCATCTTTTAATGCATTTTTTTCTTCAAAGTTTTTAGCGTAAAAATCAATGGATTCCGGTTGTTCTTCGTTTACAACTCCGATCTTGTTTAAAGCATCTTCATAAGTCATATCTTGTAATGTGTATTGTGCAATTAAAGCTTCTTGTTGTTCAGGGGTCATTTCTGGCCGAGCATTTTCAGGGGGGGTTTCTGACGCGTTATCTTCAGATGATGTCTCAACTGATTCAACTTCTTCGCCAAATGCTCGTCCTGTGAAAACATTAATATCAGGATTTTCTAATTGTTGCTTTGCAATCGGACTATTTTCATTTTGCTGTGCGATATGTTCTACTAATTCACTTGAATAAAGTAAGCTAGCACTTTCTGTTTCTGTATCTGTCTGAATCACTCCGACGACTTGTAGAGTTTCTCCTTGATCAATGATTTCTTTGACATAATCTTCGTCATCCGAGCGATCTATCCAAACATCATCTACTTCTTCAAAGAATAAATGATTAGGTAAGATGGTAAAAGATAAATTTAATAAATCGTCAACAGTATACTGACTAATTTCATCAGATGTATCAGATTCAGATTCAAGTTCGTCTTGATCTCTTAATCCGATGCTATACAGAAGTGAATCTTCAATTTCACCTCGCGCATTGACTTGAAGCAATAACTCATTATGATTTTCTGGTAAACGACCTCCAAGTAATTCATAATGATTGGTTAAGAAGTCAGTTTCTTCAATTAATTGTGAGAAAGCATCCATATCAATAAAACGTTTTCGGGCTTCACCTACGCCAATTTTATCGGGGACAAGACTGGGATTTACTTGTAATATATCTTCTTCAGACTGGCGATAAATTTGCAAATCAATGGGATATTGATAGTGAATAGCATTCGTATGTTCTTGGAATATAGCATCATTTTCATCAATATAAGCTTTAAAATCCGTTAAATTATTCGATAAGGTATCCATATTTGAGGCAACAGACAAGGAGCCATCCCCATAGATGAGATTGGGATCTTTGTCAGCATCATTATTTTCGCGTTGATCAGTGAAATTACTTAAATCATAAGTCGTTTCATTAATTTGTAAAGGATATGCCACTAAAATATCCTCTTGTACTTGATCGATATAATTTTGAACACCCGTTGACAAACTTAATATTAGCGCAATTCCAATAATTCCGATGGAGCCAGCAAATCCTGTTAGAATCGTTCTTCCTTTTTTAGACATTAAGTTTCTAAAAGATAATTGTAAAGCTGTAAAGAAAGACATACTTGTTCTTTTTAATTCCAATTTAGCCTGAGTATCGTTAGTAGAAGGATCATATGGATTGGAATCGGAAATAATCGAACCATCTCGCAATTGAATAATTCGATCAGAATAATGTTCAGCGATTTCGGGATTATGAGTTACCATGATAACAAGGCGGTCTGTGGCAATCTCTTCCAGTAAGTTCATAATTTGCTCAGATGTTTTCTCATCCAAAGCGCCAGTCGGTTCATCTGCTAATAAAATTTCTGGATCATTAATCAGTGCACGGGCAATGGCGACCCTTTGCATCTGACCCCCAGATAATTGAGCGGGTCTCTTATCGATATGGTCGCCTAATCCCACGTCTTCGAGCGCTTTGATGGCTCGTTCACGTCGTCCTTCTTTACTTACTCCAGAGAGAGTTAAGGCTAATTCAACATTTTCAACAATCGATTGATGGCTAATCAAATTGTAAGATTGAAAAATAAATCCGACTTTGTGATTACGGTATGCATCCCAATCCCTATCAGTAAAATGGTCGACAGATTGACCATCAATTTCAATGCTTCCAGAAGTAGCGGTATCTAGACCACCAATAATATTGAGAAGTGTTGTTTTCCCTGAGCCAGAAGGACCTAAGATAGAAACAAATTCATTGTCCCGAAATACTAGATCGATTCCTTTTAAAGCATATTGTTTAAAATTTGCAGTTTGATACGTTTTAGTTATATTTTTAAGTGATAACATGATATCTCCTTTTAAAAATGTAATTATAGAAGTATAAAACAAAGGCATCACTCAGTTATGGTTGAGTGATGCTATTAAAATGTATTATAAAAATAAATGCAAGAATGTTGTTCATTGGGGCGTTAAAAATTACTTCGGAGTTATTCTGGAAAATACGCTTCTAAGCGATAAATTGGTTGGCCTTTGGAAGAAAACTTCTCCTCATATTCAGTCATGATATTTCCTTCGAAATCAGAATGATGCAAATCTAACCAGACTTCACGAAAAGCCATCCCGAATTGTGACATTGTTGCTAAAGAATACTCGAATAATCCCATATTATCTGTTTTAAAATGGATGTCACCGTCAGAAGGTAAAATATATTGATATTGAGCTAAAAATTTTGGAGAAGTGAGGCGACGCTTCGCATGGCGCTTTTTAGGCCAAGGATCGCTGAAATTTAAATAAACACGTGAAACTTCACCTTTTTCAAAATAATCATTCAAATCTCCACCATGGCCATGTAAGATACGTAAATTAGGAAGTTGTTCTTCGATCTGACTCTCGAGAATGCTGACAACCACACTGGTTTGTAATTCCATGGCAATATAATTGATATTAGGATGAGCTTTTGCCATCTCGACCATAAAGCGACCTTTTCCAGAACCAACTTCAAGGTGAATGGATTGCTCAGTTTCGAATCGTGATTGCCAATTTCCTTTGACGGAAGAATCTTCCCAAATGACAAATTGAGGATAAGCTTTCAATTTATCTGCAGCCCAAGGTTTATTTCTTAAACGCATATGTTACTCCTTATATTCCTTTGTATCTTGATGAATGATTCTTAATAAAATAATCATGTCATTCATTTTATAAATTTGATTTTCACGATGATATTGTTTAATAACAAATAGAGCATTCATTTGACTATACCAACGAATGCGCTTATATTCACTTTTTGTGACATTTGTACCATAGCGTTGTAGCCAATAAAGCCAGTCTTTCCCTGGTAAATATTGGATGAGTAATTTTGTTAGATCACACATTGGATCTGAGATACTTACTTCTTCCCAATCCACAAGGAAAAGTTGATTTTCTTCATTTAATAGAAAATTATGATGATTCAAATCACCATGGCAAACAGTATATTGCAAATCATAAAAATCATTATCTATTTCTTGCTCGAGTTGTTGAATGACTGAATTAAAAAAATGATGGTTAGCCAGAGATTCAGGCAAGTCCTCATAATATTCATTGATATAATCGACAGGACGTTTAATAGCGCCACCAATTCTTTGTAGGGTACTTAATAAGCTCTTAGATTCATGAACTTGTTTGATCAATTGAATAACACGATTGGAATTCATATCTTCGCGCTCTAAAGTATGTCCTTCATGCCATTCTTGAGCAGTTAAGACATCGCCTGAATAAGTTCTTTGTGTCCATTTTAATTTAGGAGCAATGCCCTTTGCTGATAACGCAGAAATAAAAGGCGAGACATTGCGCTTAAAAAAGACACGTTCATCTTCACGAACTCCCATGAACGCATCCCCTGTTTCACCATTGAGTGGATAAAACTCCCAATCTGGGTCTTGATTAAACAAATATCTGGCCTCCTTCCGATTTATCATTATTTATCAAAAAATTATTGTAACATGTTCTGTCTATAGTTGAAAGTCTTCTTGATTAATGATATGTTTGCTTAATTGGATATGAATCAATAATATTTCCCGTATAACAATCGCATGCGAACTGATATTGTTTCGTTTGATCATCTTCCTCAACTGTTACACCACCGATATATACTAATGGTTCACTCTCAAACAATGTATATTCAATGGGGTCATAATCAATCCATGAGCCTGTCACTTTACCAATTGATTCATAATATTCTTTTGCTTTCTCTAAAACTTTACTCGCTTTCATTGGACGGTTTTCATGAATAAAGAGAGCAGTTGCTGCACCGACGATGAGTCCCGTACCCAATAATAAGCCACTAATTAATTTATTGTCTTTATTATGCATTATTTTAACTCCTTGTATAATTTGAATAGTATTATTGTAACATGAAAGGATTGGACTTGAAAATGACATCCCTTTAAAATAGTATTCAGATATAATAGCGAGATTTTACATGGCATTTTAATCCGCATCCAGAGTAAAGCCGTTACAATTAAAATTTGCTTTCTTAGAAATCAAAAGAGTCTTCATTGATTTTGTATAGTATTTATGACAAAATAAGAAGGATTATATAAGATGAAAGGTGATTTAAATGCCTCTTGAAGAACATAGCTTTAACCTAATCAAGAAACTTACGGAAGCACAAGGAATTTCTGGACAGGAAAGTCGTGTAAGAGAAATATTATTAGAAGAATTAACGCCATTAGTCGATGACATTGAGGTTTCTCCATTAGGGAATGTTTTCGGTATTAAGCGAAGTAATATAGAAAATGCACCGCGTTTAATGGTAGCTGCTCATATGGATGAAGTTGGATTTATGGTCCGCAATGTTCAAGATAATGGACTCATTCAGGTCGTAGCAATCGGTGGATGGAATGTTTATGGCGTTTCTGCTCAGCGCTTTACTTTACAGACAGCTAAAGGAGATTATCCAATTATCTCAAGTATGGTTGCTCCTCATTTATTAAGAAATAAAAAACAGGGCAATTTGAAACCTGAACAAATTCTCTTCGACGCAGGTTTTACAAGCAAAGAAGAAGCAGAAGAGTATGGCGTTCGACCAGGCGACGCGATTGTACCCGAAGTTGAAACGATAAAAACGGCAAATGAAAATCATATTATAGCGAAAGCTTGGGACAATCGTTATGGTTGTACTGTAATTATTGAAGTACTAAAACAAATACAAGATATTGAATTACCTTATGATTTAATTATTGGAGCGAGCGTCCAAGAAGAAGTAGGGCTTCGAGGAATTAAAGGAGCAGTTCATCAATATCAACCAGACGCATTTATTGCAGTAGACTGCTCACCAGCAGGCGATACAGCGACAGCTGAAGATGTTCAAGGAAAATTAGGAGAAGGCTTTTTGCTTCGAACATTTGATCCAGGAATGATTACACATCCAGCATGGCTCAATTATTTAAGAGACGTCGCTACACAAGAAAACATAAAATTCCAAACATATTTCTCACAAGGTGGGACAGATGCCGGGGCGGCACATCAAATGAATCAAGGTGTTCCTTCAGCAGTTATCGGTATGCCTGCTCGTTATATCCATGGGCATCAAACATTATTTAGAATCGATGATTATCTTGCAGCTAGAGAAATGTTACTGCAATCATTAAAACAATTTGATGAAAAAGTATTAAAAACATTATTAAACAAATAAAGGGGAATGAACTATGTGGTTAGCTTTTTATAATCCAGGGACATTAGGAGATACGTTGCTATTAACGAGAGGAAAAGCAACACATGTGACGACAGAGTCGCAAAATAATGTGACAGCTATTTGTGATAAAGAAACAGAAGAAATTGTTTCGCTTAATTTATTTGATGTAGCTGAAACACTAACTTTGACAGGTAATGGACCGATTGAATTGAGTGCTGAACAAGTAAATCGTGTCAATAAATTAATTGCTGATGCAGGTTTTGATATTGAAGTAACAGTTGATAATAGTCCGAAATTTGTCGCAGGATATGTGGATGAATGTGATGATTTAGAGGACTCTGATCATTTATCTGTGACACAAACAGATATCGGTGAAGAAACAGTTCAAATCGTTTGTGGGGCGGATAATATTGATGAAGATATGACAGTTTTAGTGGCCTTGCCAGGAGCTGTCATGCCATCTGGAGCAATTATTTGGGCTGGTGAACTTCGTGGAACAGAAAGTCAAGGAATGATCTGTTCAACGCGTGAATTAGGCTTAGAGAACATTGAAGATATGCCAGGTATTTGGGAATTAGAAGACGATATTGAGCCAGGAACACCATTAGACGAAGTCATCGAATATTATCAAGGATCTTAAGATGAAAAATTACCAAGGACCCGTTTTTAACAATCAAAAAGGGAATCAATCTAACTGGAAAAATCGCGAACCACGTTTTGCGAGAACGAATCAATCAATGGCATTTCCAATAGATAAGCAATCAGACAATGATAATAAAGAGCGCTCCCCACTGTTAAGAGAACGCCTTGAATTTGAACAACCCACTTATTTAAACAAAAATGCATCTGAAGAATCGACAGGAAGGACAGATTATCAGGTTCCTTTTAAACATCAAACAATTGATGAAAGTAAATGGGATTTGTCCCCAGATGAAAGACAGTCTGAACCAATATATCAACGAATGACGAAAAAGTCTTCATATCAGACTTATGAACCAGCGCTTGAGAAAAGAGAACCGCTAGATAAAACGGATAGTAGGTCATCTCAGGTTGAAGAAAACCAACATGTATCTACAGAAAATCCTGAAAGAAAAGTAGATCAAAATTTACGTGAAATTGCCAAACGAATGACTAAATCACAAGATAGTTATTTGTTATTTAAATAAGCAGGAGTTGATAAATAGATGAATAAAGAGACAATTTATCATTTTGTCGGAATAAAAGGATCAGGTATGAGTTCATTAGCACTCATCTTGCATGGAGAAGGATATAAGGTGCAGGGGAGTGACATTGGGAAATACTTTTTCACTCAACAAGGATTAGAAGAACAACAAATTCCAATTATGGAATTTGATGCTGATAATATTCATGATGGCTTAACAATCATTGCTGGAAATGCATTTGGAGATGAACATCCTGAAATAGTTAGAGCGGTTGAATTAGACTTACCAATCTATCGATATCATGATTTCTTAGGGAAATTAATTGGTAATTATACAAGTATTGCTGTCACCGGTTCGCATGGAAAAACATCAACAACTGGATTATTGGCACACACACTTGGTCGTTTAGCTCCAACGAGTTATTTGATAGGTGATGGAACAGGCTATGGTGATGAGGATGCTTCCTTCTTTGCCTTGGAAGCTTGTGAATATCGACGTCATTTTTTAGCATATCATCCTGATTATACGATTATTACGAATATTGATTTTGACCATCCTGATTATTTCACGTCTTTACAAGACGTTATTCAGGCATTTGAAACATTCTCGAGCCAAGTGAGTAAAGGAATCATTGCTTGTGGGGAAGATCCTTATTTACGAGAATTTGAAACGGAAGCACCTGTGTATTATTATGGATTTGATTCCAATTTTTACGCATATGCAAAAAATATTGATCGAACAGAAGCAGGCTCTGCTTTTGACGTCATGATTGATGGAAAGTTTTTTACGCGTGTTGAAGTTCCAGCATATGGAGAACATAATATCTTAAATGCGTTGGCAATCATTACGGTTCTTTCACTTGAAGGTTTTGAAGGGGAAGCGATTGCTGAACAAATCCAATCATTCCCAGGGGTAAAACGTCGTTTCTCTGTTAGACAGGTGAATGATTTAACCATTATTGATGACTATGCACATCACCCATCTGAGATTACAGCAACGATTGATGCGACGAAACAAAAATATCCGGATAAAGAAATTGTAGCGATATTTCAACCGCACACATTCAGTAGAACAGTTGCTTTACTAAAAGAATTTGGCGAAGCTTTAAGTTTAGCTGATGAAGTTTATTTAGCTGATATTTTTACATCTGCTCGGGAGACGACAGGTGATATTACGATTGAAGATCTAGCGGAGACAGTTGATAAAGATGTAACGATTATTTCAGAAGAGCATCTATCTCCGTTGATGAATTACACCGATCAAGTGCTTATCTTTATGGGTGCTGGTGATATTGATAATTTATCCCGTCAATTTGAAGAAGCTTATGCTCAATTAAATCAACGTAATGTTTAATTTATAATAATTATGATTCATCTGGCACTCTGTTAACTTTAGTTTGACAGAGTGTTGTTTATGAAAGGAGCTTTTTATGTCTGGAAAAACAATTTTACTGATTGATGGAAGTAGTTTAGCTTTTCGAGCTTTCTATTCTATTCTAGATTTAGAGCGATTTAAAAATAAGGCAGGATTACATACCAATGCTTTATATAGTTTTAATCGGATGTTGGATAATGTGTTAGATCAATTTAAGCCGACCCATGTTTTAGCTGCCTTTGACCAGGCTGGTCCGACTTTTAGAACCGAAAAATATAGTGATTATAAGGGTGGACGCAGTAAGACACCAAGTGAATTTAAAGAACAAATGCCTTATATTCGTGTTTTACTCGATGCATATGGCATTAAACATTATGATATGGCAGAATTTGAAGCGGATGATATTATCGGAACATTGTCCAGACAGGCGAATCCAGAAGATACAGTCATCATTCTTTCTGGCGACCGTGATTTAATTCAATTAGCAACGGATCAAACGACCGTTTATATTACTAAACGCGGTGTCAGTCAAATCGAGCCAAACACACCAGATACGATTAAGGAAATGTGGGATATTACTCCTGCTCAAATTATTGATGTAAAAGGTTTGATGGGAGACTCCTCAGATAATTATCCAGGTGTGACAAGAATTGGTGAAAAAACAGCTGTTAAATTAATTCAACAATTTGGTAGTATCGATAATTTGTATGAAAACATTGATGAGTTAAAAAAATCAAAAATGAAAGAAAATCTGATCAATGAAGAAGATGAAGCGAGATTGAGTCGTTTTCTAGCTGAGATTCATACAGATGTTCCAATGGAAATCGATATTGATAGTATTGAACGTCAAGAGCGCGATACAGATCAGTTAGTAGAGTTTTATAAACAGATGAATTTTAACAGTTTTTTATCGGACCTTAATGTTACTTTAACGGAAGATGAACAAGAAAGTGCTGATAATTTTACTGAAGATTTTGAATATATTATTTTGGACTCTATTGAAGAACAACATCTGCCTCAACATGCGACTTTTTATACAGAAACATTGGATACTAATTATCATGTTGCAGAAGTGATTGGGGCTAGTTGGTGTGATATTGAAGCTAAAAAAGCGTATTTTGCACCTTGGGAAGTATTTACTGAAAGTGACCTAGCCAAAGAATGGCTCGCCAGTGAAAGTAACACATTGGTATTATTTGACTATAAACGCGAACAGGCTATCGCTCATCGCTATGGGATGACAATCGATCATGTTGATTTTGATGTGCTCATTGCCAATTATTTAATTGATACGCACAATAGTCAAAGTATTGCCGACATGTTAACAGCACATGATCTTCCATTAATCGTTGAAAATGATGAGACAGTTTATGGCAAAGGCGCCAAAATGGCAATACCAGATACTGAGATATTAGCTAATCATTTACAAAATAAAGCTATTGCCTTACAAATGCTTCGCGAACCTTTATCCAATGATTTAGAGAAGACGGATATGGTAGAGCTGTATCAAAATATTGAATTGCCGCTAGCAGATGTATTAGCGCGCATGGAAATTCAAGGTGTCAAAGTGAATGGCGATGTATTGCGTGAAAAAAATCAAGAACTCATCGAACGATTAGAAGAAATGAGTCAAGAAATATATGATTTAGCAGGCCAAACATTTAATATTAATTCGCCTAAACAATTGGGTGAAATTTTATTTGAAGATTTAGGCTTACCTGTCATTAAAAAGACAAAGACTGGCTATAGTACAGCGGCTGGTGTTCTAGAAAAACTGATCGATAAACATCCTATTATTGAAAAAATTCTCGAATATCGCCAAGTATCTAAATTACAAGGAACTTATTTAGCTGGATTGCCGGACTATATTTTAGACGATGGAAAAATTCATACCCGCTTTGTGCAAACTTTAACGCAAACAGGTCGTTTGTCTTCTGCAGACCCGAATCTCCAAAATATACCTGTCCGCCTGGAGGAAGGACGACGCATCCGTCAAGCTTTTGTTCCTTCCGAAGAAAATTGGCAATTATTTGGAGCTGACTATTCACAAATAGAGTTACGGGTTTTAGCACATATTTCTGGAGATAAACATATGAAGGAAGCCTTCATCAATGGTGAAGATATTCATACAGCTACTGCTCAACGTGTCTTTGGATTACCAGATGACCAAGCAGTCGATGGTGATTATCGCCGACAAGCAAAAGCAGTTAACTTCGGTATTGTGTATGGTATTTCAGATTATGGATTATCACAAAATTTGAATATCCCTCGAAAAGAAGCACAACAATTTATCGATACATATTTCGAAAAATATCCTGATATTGCGCAATATATGGATGATATTGTGGAAGAAGCGAGAGAACAAGGTTATGTCGAAACTCTATTTAATCGTCGTCGCTATTTGCCAGATATTAAAGCAAGAAACTTTAATGTTCGTTCATTCGCAGAAAGAACAGCGATGAACTCACCGATTCAAGGAACGGCTGCAGACATTATAAAAATTGCGATGGTCAAATTACAAAAAGCATTAGACGAGAGTGGATTACAGTCACGACTGTTGCTGCAAGTCCATGATGAGTTGATTTTAGAAGGACCAAGTTCAGAAATGGTTGAATTAAGTGAGTTAGTACCGCAAGTGATGGAGTCGGCTGTAAAATTATCCGTCCCATTATTGGTGGAATATAATCAAGGGTCCAACTGGTATGAGTTATAACAAATACAAATAACGATAAAAGAAGCGACTGATACCAGTCGCTTTTTTGCTAGTTAAAATACTTTGATTATAAGTAAATAATTCCGATAATTAATGAAAACGTATTCAAAAAATGCTATAATATAGATGAAAATATGGGGAGGTGATCGAAATGGTTAAGTTTGAGGAGAAGTTACAGATTGTTTCGATTTCAGAAATTATTGCTCAGTTTCAAAAATCTTACCCACAAGCGCAGTTATCAAAATTACAGTTGAGTTATAAGGGACCATTTTTACGTTATTCTTTAGTCGGTTTTGATTCCAGTCAACGTTATTCAGTCAAATACAATGCCAATAATGGAGAGTTAATTAAAGAAAAAGCAAAAGATTTAACGCCAAAGCAGTTAGCACGATTAGAAAATAAAGCATTAAATACTCAACAATTATTGCCCATGCAAGAGATTCAAACGATTGCAGAACAAACAAGTGAATTAGAACAAGCGATTCAATGGGAAATGGATCAGAAAAAAGGGCGTACCCTTTGGAAAATTGAATTTGTTAAACCAGATGGTTCAAATATTGTTGAAGTAAAAATTGATGCCCAAGATGGAACAGTATTGCAAATGAAGTTGAAAACATAATATATAGCGACAGTCTTGATATTACTAATATCGATGATGCGTGTTTTTAGTTAAGTAAAAGTCTTATTATTTATCAATCCTCTTATAAAGTATCAATCGCTTTATAAGAGGATTTTTATTTAGTGATATTTACCAATAATGTAAAATATATCAGTCGAAGACGAATATTCTTATAGATTGAACTGCAATTTTTAAATACAACTTATCATTACGAACATTAAGTGGTATTATTGGAGATACATTCGACTTAGACTAAATCAAAAAGTCATTGAATGATAGAATAAATAAAAAATTTTGAATAATGATGATTGGAATATTTTTAATTAGAAAAGGAATGGTATCATGACACAATTAACGGATATTGAAATTGCACATCAAAATAAAACGGCTCCAATTCAAGATATTGCTGCTTCTATTGGATTAAGTCCAGAAGACATTTCACCATATGGTCATGACAAAGCCAAAATTTTGGTGGAACAATTGACTGAATTGAAGAAGCGAGATAATGGCAAGCTCATTTTGGTAACGGCTATTTCGCCGACTCCAGCTGGCGAAGGTAAGACAACGACTTCCGTAGGACTGGCAGATGGACTTAAGAAAATAGGTAAAAATACGATTGTTGCGCTAAGAGAACCTTCATTAGGTCCAGTGTTTGGGATGAAGGGGGGAGCAGCGGGTGGTGGTTATGCTCAAGTTGTGCCGATGGAAGATATTAATCTGCACTTTACTGGTGATTTTCATGCGATTTCAGCAGCCAATAATTTAGTTGCGGCAGCTCTTGATAATCACATTCATCAAGGAAATACATTAGATATCGATTTGCGTTCAATTACATGGAAACGTGTTGTTGATATGAATGATCGTCAATTGAGACAAATTGTTTCAGGATTAGGCGCTAAATCAGATGGCTTCCCACGCGAAGATGGCTTTCAAATCACAGTAGCATCTGAAATCATGGCAGTATTATGTTTGGCAGAAGATATGAAAGATCTAAAGGATCGATTAGGTCGAATGATCGTGGCTTATAATAATGATGGTCAACCTGTCACTGTTGAGGAATTAAATATTGTTGGCGCATTGGCTGTTTTACTAAAAGATGCTATTCAACCAAATTTAGTGCAAACATTAGAAAAGACACCTGCTATTATTCATGGCGGTCCTTTTGCAAATATTGCACATGGCTGTAATTCTGTCATTGCAACAAAAACGGCAATGAAATTAGCAGACTATACGGTGACGGAAGCAGGGTTTGGTGCGGACTTAGGAGCAGAAAAATTTATTGATATTAAATCAAGAATCGCTGGCATCGAACCAGATGTTGTGGTGCTTGTTGCAACGATTCGCGCAATAAAAATGCATGGTGGTGTTGATAAATCAGATTTATCTGACGAAAATTTAGCTGCACTGAGAGATGGACTAGCAAATCTTAAAAGAGAGA
>JBHWOV010000174.1:0-2724 GCA_043424535.1 Aerococcaceae bacterium | reverse complement strand
TATGTAAATGATCAATAAATCTCTTCACGTCAATCAGAACATCATTTTTAACGGTTTATAAGTACTGGAAAAACATTCTTATTACTTAGTGAATATATCCGAATATAAGTATATCAAACAGAATTCAAAAAATCTGTTGTGGATTTAATCTTGTTGTGTTTTGCAATAGAAAAGTACATAGTTTTGCAACGAAAAGTACACAATGTTGCCACCCAATATTTTCCATTTAATTATTCTATTTTAGATAAAGCATTTTTTAAGCGATAACTTTCACCTGTGAAGGTTAGTATATGGGCGTGGTGGATGAGACGATCCACTAATGCCGATGTAAGACGCGGATCGATAAACACCTTATTCCAGCTACTAAACTCTAGATTTGAAGTGATGATAATACTTTTTGTTTCATACCAATCACTGATGAGTTGAAAGAGTAATTCTGAACCATTTTTATTAAACGGCACATAGCCCATTTCGTCTAGAATAATAAGTTGAACCCGATTAAATCGCTTCTTAAATCGTTCGAGTTGGCTTTCTTTCCATGCCTTTTCTAACTCAATGACAAGATCGCTCACTCGCCAGAATCTTGTTTCAATTCCTTGGCGACAAGCTTTATACCCCAAGGCACTCGCTAAGTGCGTTTTACCGGTGCCTGGGGCACCAATACAGACAACATTCTGATTGGATTGAATAAAGTCGAGTGAAGTTAACTGCTCCTTCGTCTGATGATCTTGTACAAGAATTTGATCATGCCATTCAAACATTTCGAGTGTTTTATGACTTGAAAATTTTGCCTGTTTAATTAAACGCTCGATTCGTCGCTGTTCCTTTGCCTCAACTTCATGAATCAATAAATCTAATAACCATTCTTCTTTAGTTGCTCCTTCAACTGAATCAATCAAATAAGGGATACGACTTAATCGTAACTCTTGACAAGTGGATTCTAAGGTATGACTCATACACTCATCTCCTTAAAAGGAGACGGCGTCAACGCATCATATCCTTGCCAATTCACATCACTTATACTTTCTTCATCTTCTTCAGAAACAAGTTCATAAAATCGTTCACTTAATTCGACCATCGTGTGATTCGTCAATAAGCCCAATAAATGATTCATCCGTTGATAAAGTAACCGTAAATTATCGATTCTTAAATACGCTTGAATTCGACCCGGAAGGTATTTCCAGTAACGAGAATAAGTTATTTTAGATAAGCGTTGTGTCCAATCCTTAAGGATTGTGGGCCAATCTATTGCTCTTTTTCGATATAAATAGGGACGGAAATCTTCATGGATTAATTCTCCATTTGGAGTTACTATACGATATTTATCCCAGGTGAGATAAGCATAGAGGTTACCATGGCGCCAGGAGTTATGAATATGGATGAAAGTATGATCTAATTTGATTTCATTTAGTTTATTGGCGCGTACGGTAATTTCTTTAAATACTGGATAATCTTCATCAGGCAATGCTAGACAAACCTGCTTTTCTTCTTGCCATAATTCTTCAATTATTCTTATTTTTTCATAATGCTTTTCTTGACGTTTCTCAATCATTTTTTTCTCTAAATCCTGATTGATTGAAGGGAAGTCCTTCATTCTTGGTGTTTCTGAGAAAAAATTGTATCTCACATAGCCAACTTTATTTTCAACACTGCCTTTTTCATGACCACTTGCAGGATTACAAACTTGCACTTCGAACCCATAATGCATCGCAAACTGTTGAAATCCATCCGTTAGGATTGGTTCCTCAAATTTTGATTTTGGTTTAACAACGGCAGTTGTCATGTTATCAATGCGAATTTTGCGAGGTATACAACCCATTTGCTTAAAAATTTGTTTCATCCCTGTTAGTAGACATTCTTGGTTTTCGCTTGGTAAAGCAACAGCGAATCCGGCATTACTGTAGGGCGTACTAAGCACGAGTACCTTAACGTCCTTAAAAGATCCTTCATGTTCAACTTCCATCGTGCCAAAATCAAGTTGTGCTTCCGCTGGTGGGTGTTCTAAACGCTCATAGCCCGCACTTGGTAAATCATGATGATGGGTACTTTTCCATTCTTGCACATAACTACAAACGGTGCGGTAAGATCCTAAAAAACCTAGTTCCTTTAATAATTCAAAATAATTTTTACTCGTCCTTCTTTTTTTCTTAGAAAGACGATAGTCTTCTTCTAACCACAAGGAAACGATGTCTCCCCATTCTTCATCGTGCATCATCCCTGATTTCTTTGTTACCTTTTCTTCAGGAAGAATGGCATGGTCCGCATACTTTTTAGCCGTACGCCAATTGATACCCAAGGTATCTGCAATTTCATTGATTGATTTATCGTGATTATTCCGTAAATTTTTGATAGTATTAATATCGGTCATTGTTAGCATCCTTTTCTACCTCCAAGTTAAGCGTCGTAACTTAAACTTTAGAGGATTATTGGGCAGCTAACAAGGCCTTTTTTTGTTGCTAGGCTATGTACTTTTGCGTTGCAATCTTCTGTATTTTTATATTGCCATAAACAAGGGCACTGTGCGTGCCTTTCCCGGGTCTAAAACCATGACTATTTTCCATAAAGTGCGGGTCAATCATGGGTTCAATCACTTGTCGAATCGCTTGTTGAATCACTCGATCGCGCACACAAGGGATGCCTAACTTGCGTTTCTCGCCATTCGCTTTGGGTATTTCTACTCTTTTTACCGGTTGTGGTTTATACGACCCATCCAATAATTTACCT
>JBHWOV010000173.1:0-4888 GCA_043424535.1 Aerococcaceae bacterium | reverse complement strand
ACTGTAACAATATACTTTTCTGTCAATGAATTACCAAAACAATTTATCCATGAACCGCTAACATTATCACATCGTGTTCAGAGAAAATTAGCAGATTTTGTTGATTTAGTGGATTATTCTCAGTTATCAAATCAAATGTCTGGTTTATTTAGTGATAAAATTATCAATTACTTCCAAGGAATTATTATTGATTTATTAGATACGAACTCTTCTGAAAATTCAGAAGCATTGACACTTCCTCAAAATAACACATCACGAAGATTATACCAAGATGATGATTTATTTAAACAAATGATTGAGTATATCGATCAACATATTGAAGAAGATATTAAAGTCAGCGAATTAGCTTCAACATTTGATATCTCTCGATCAACGATACAAAATTTATTCCAAAGTTATCTAGAGCAGACACCCAAACAATATATTAATACACTAAGATTAAATCGTAGCAAACAGCTGATTCGAGAATCTTCGCTCACATTAACCGAAATTGCTGAGAAATTAAATTTTGGAACGATTCAGTATTTCTCCCGTGCCTTTAAAAATGAATTTGGAATAACTCCTTCTCAATATTCAAAATCAATTATTCCATAATAAAAGCCCGATTAATGAATGAAATATAACCATTCATTGATCGGGTTTTCATATTAAATAATTAAGTCTTCCATATACTGATATAAATCACCAGAAGATAATGTTTGAATCGTCTCTTGATCATAGATTTTAATAATTTGACCATGATGCATTAAAATGATGCGATCACTATAAGTGAGAACATCTTGTAAATGATGCGTGATCATCAATGTTGTTAATTGTTGTTCACGAATCATATCTTGTGTCGTCTGCATCACTTGTCTTGCTGTCCGCGGATCCAAAGCTGCAGTGTGTTCATCTAACAGTAATAAATCGGGACGCTGCATTGTAGCCATCAACAATGATATAATTTGTCTTTGCCCTCCTGAAAGATTTTCAATCGGAATATCTAAACGGTCCTCTAAATTTAAATGAAAGGTTTTAACAAAATCTTGCATTTTTTTGTAATTTTCATCCGTCAATGATTTCGAGAAACCACGCACCATCCCGCGTTTTTGAGCAAGCATCAAGTTTTCAAAAACAGTCATTCTTGGTGCTGTTCCCATTGAAGGATCTTGAAAGACACGACCGATATATTTCGCAATTTCTACTTGATCGAGTCCTTGTATTGGTTTATTTGCTAATAAAATCTCACCAGAGTCAATTTGGATGCTTCCAGTTAATGCATTGAGCAAAGTCGACTTCCCTGCCCCATTCGTCCCAATAATACCAATGACTTCTCCTTTTTCAACTGTCAAATTAATATTATTGAGAACGTGGACCGATTCGCCTGTCTTTCTTTGAAAGGTTTTATTAACATTTTTTAATTGTAATTGTGCCATATTACCCTCCATTTCTTACAGTCATTTGATGACGTCGATTTTTAATCATGCCCGATAATTTAGGGAATGCTAAGAATACTGTCAGAACGATGGCAGAAATTAACTTGAAGTCATTCGGATCCAATCCTAGTCGGAGTACAAATACTAAGATTAAGCGATAAATAATTGCCCCTAAAATAATAGACATAAATCGTTTACTCAAAGTTAAATCACGTCTGAATAGTACTTCTCCAATAACGATCGAAGCCATCGCAACGACAACCGTTCCAGTTCCCATTGACACATCACTGAAACCATTATTTTGAGCGATCAGTGCTCCACTCAATGCAATGAGACCATTAGCAATCATTAAGGCGATGCGTGTAATTTTCTTCGTTTTAATGCCTAGCGAGATTGCCATAATGGGATTATCCCCGGCAGCAATCAATGATTGACCAAAATCCGTTTGAAAGAAATAGGTTAACCCCATAATAATTAAACCAACAAAGACAATACCAACGACCGCATCCAATAATAATTCATCTGAAATGATATTTGATAATACTGAGAAAATAGTTTCAGATCCTCTAAAACTGGCATTAGGTTTTCCCATAATCCGTAAATTAACTGAATATAAAGCCGTCATCGTAATGATACTTGATAAAAGACCAGGGATATCCAACACGGTTGTTAGAAAGCCAGTCACAAATCCTGCGACAACACCGCCCAATATTGCTATCGCTGTCGCAAGAAATGGATTCATGCCATTAGACATTAAGGCCACCGATATCGCAGCACCTAATGTAAAGGAAGCTTCACTGGTCAAATCAGCAAAACGTAAAATACGAAAACTGATATAAAGGCCAAGCCCCATTATTCCCCATAAAAAACCTTCCGTAAGTGCGCCTAAATAAATTGTCATAATTATTCAGCCTCAATTAATGTGACTTCATCTTTAAGACTTTCTGGTAATTCAATATTTAACGTTTTTAATGTTTCTGGATTGATTAATGTTTGTAAGTCTTCAACAAATTGTACTGGAATTTCGTGCGGTTCTTTACCGTCGATAATTTCTTTAGCAAGTACTCCCGCTTGATAACCAATTTGTTTTTGATCAATTGCCACGCCACCTAGAGCACCTTGACTAATCATTAATTCGATTGTAGAAAACACTGGAATATTTTCAGCATCAGTTGCATCTAATAATGTCTCAAAAGAACTAGCAATATTATTGTCAGCACCGATAAACATTGCATCTACTTGTTGCGCTAAATTGCTAGCAACCATTTGAATATCTAATGCTGAAGAAATTCCTTCAATTTGCGTTTCATACCCTAGTTCTTCTGCAGCTTTAGCAGCCGCTTCTACTTCTAATTGGCTATTATCTTCATTCGTTGTATACATGAAACCAATTTTCTTCGCTTCTGGTAAAATTTCTTTGATTAATTCAAATTGAATATCCAATGGCATTTGATCTGATACACCCGTAATATTTGCACCTGGTTCTTCAATAGAATCAACTAATTTTGCACCCACTGGATCTGTTACACCCGATAATAAAACAGGAATAGTGTCTGTCGCATTTTGGAAAGCTTGAGAAACAGGTGTCGTAATGGCAAAGATAATATCTGGTTCTTCTGAAACGACTTGTTGTGCGATCGTATTGAGTAAGTTAATATCCCCTTCTGCATTTTGTGAATTAACTTCTAAATTATCCCCTTCAGTGTAGCCAATTTCTGCTAAACCTTCGATAACACCATTATGAATTTCGTCCAATGATGGGTGAGAAACTAATTGAACAATAGCAACAGATAAATTATCTTCTTGAGCAAAAATTGTTTGCAGCGGTAAAACAGTTAAAGTAATGACAAGCGCTAAAATAGATGTGATAAATTTTTTCATGATTATTCTCCTTTAATTTTAAATACAAAAAAACCGAGACACAAACTATGCGCGTGTCTCGGTAAAGAAAGCACCACATAGTCTGTAAAGATCTATGTGGTAGTAAAATGGTAAGCCACATAGATACAACTGTTCGCTAAAACGGCTGTATCCATGGAAATATCCACGATTACAACCTCATCTATGCCAGCTTTGCCAGATATTATTGAATTTGATAATTTGTGAATACATTTCCATTGGCTCCTTTCAAATATGTTAAACTAATATTAACAAGATTAAAAATGAATGTCAACAAAAGAATGAAAATTTAATGTAAAAAAACTTTTTTGCGAAAAATATCATTGATTCGAAATCATAAATTCAAAGTAGTAAAGACAAAAGTCCTCCATTTAGCTTCATTCAATGAATATGTTATAATCGTACAAGTAAATATAATATTAGGAGGCGATGTAATGGCTTTTGATGGCTTTTTTACACGCGCGATGATTGAAGAACTAAAAGAAATTCTCGTCGGTGGGCGTATTTCGAAAATATATCAACCTTATGAACAAGAAATCCAAATCATTATTCGTAATCAAAGAAAAAATCACCGACTTCATGCATCGATACATCCCGTGTATTATCGTATGCATTTAACGGAGGAGAGACCAAACAATCCTAAACAAGCTCCCCTATTTGCGATGCTCTTACGTAAGCACTTAGAAGGTGCCGAATTACAAGCAATTGATCAAATCGAAAATGACCGAATCATCCGTTTTACAACGAGTGGGCGTGACGAATTTGGCGATACCCATCAATATCATCTTTACTTTGAATTAATGGGACGCCACAGTAATATTGTCTTAGTGGCACCCCAGGAAGATAATAAAATTATCGATTGTATTAAACATGTTCCTGCTTATCAAAATAGTTATCGTTTATTACTACCGGGTGCGAATTATCAATTGCCACCACAACGTGAAGAACAGATTAATCTTTTTAATCTAGAACAAATCGATTTAATGACTTTCGCGAAAGAAAATACCGAAATAATTCGTCAAGGAAAAGCCAGTCAAATTATTCAAGGCGTAGGACGTGAAGCAGCCAATAGTTTAGCTTATTGGATCACAAAAGAAAATCAAACGACTTATAATGCCTTGCGTCAATTAATGGATGGTTGTTATCACCCTACTCCACAAATTTGTCGTGATGATAAACAAATGGCTTATTACTATATGCCATTGCCTATTTGGCAAGGCCAACAACAAGAGTTTGATCAATTATCTCAATTATTAGATCAATATTATGCCCAAAAAGTTCGGTTTGACCGGGTTAAACAAGTATCAGGAGATTTAATTCAACGCTTAGAACATATTATTGAAAAGAATAAAAAGAAATTAAAAAATCTTGCCAAAGACAAACAAATTGCGTCATCAGCTGATGAATACCGTCTAAAAGGTGAATTGATAAATGCTTATATCTATCAATTATCTAAAGGTGATGAACACGCTACTCTAGAAAATTATTATGACAATAATAATCCGGTTGAAGTATCCTTAGATCCACGTTTAACACCAATTGAAAATAGTCAAAAATATTATAAAAAATAGATG
>JBHWOV010000172.1:0-11261 GCA_043424535.1 Aerococcaceae bacterium | reverse complement strand
CTCTGAAATGATAAAAAATAAAACATCATGTTTAACTTAATTGTTCTATATGCTTATCGATAGGGAACATTTGCGGATTGATAGTATTTTTCCCTGTTTGAATCAGTTGACTCCATTGATACTCAAGATAAGGGCCGCTTGTTAAACCAGAAGAACCTAGACCACTGACCGCCCAAATATTTTTATGGGCAGGAAGTTCACCTACCAGAACATCATAATTTGAAGTGTGCGCGCGAGTACCTACTTTGGTTTCATGTATAGGAAAATTGGCTAGTTCTGGAGCTATTTGAGCAATTTCTTCGGTTAGCTGATTTAGTTGTGTTGAATCAATTGATAAATCAAATCCTTGATCGTCTTCATGGGTTGCACCAATGATGATTGATCCATTATTAAAAGGAATAATATCAGCGGTTCCTGAAGGCATGACAACAGGCCAGTGTTTATTCTTCCATTCATCATTTTTGATTGAATATAACTGTCCTTTTTGTGGACGGATATCGGTTTTATATCCTAGTGGTGCTAGTAGTTCTGGCAACCATGCTCCTGCTGCCAATAACAATTTTTCTACGTTAATACTTTTATTAGAACTGTTTATTTGAATGGAATCATTTTGGACGGTAAGCTGAGCTTTTTCGCGAACTATTTCACCACCAAAGTGGATGATTGCTCTTTGTAATTGAGCGACTAGTGCCTCTCCATCGACACGTCCACCGCCTTCAACATAGGTAGCTTGAGAAGCCTTTGTTAAATAAGGGAAAAAATCTTCAGGATTAACAATTTTGACATCACCGATAGAAGGTGATTGTGTCCTTTTTTCTTCTGCTTGGAATAAATCTTTGGTATATCTTTTTTCGCTTTTACGAATCATCAAAGCACCATCAATTTGGAAAATTTCTCCATTATCAAAGCCATCAGAGTCCAAATCAAGCATTAATTTGCGATAAAATTCAGCTCCTTGGGATACCAAAAAATACCAGGGCTTGTTTCTGCGTAAAGAAAACCAAGGATTGATGATGCCAGCTGCTGCTTTTGTGGCTTGTCCGGTGCCTTCATCGAATAGAATAGTTGGATAGCCCGAACGACTTAAATAATAAGCAGCTGTACTTCCTACAATGCCCCCACCAATAATACCAATAGGTTTGTTCATAAAAATTCCTCCTATTATAATAACCATGTGTTTTATGGTCTTATATTTATATTAATACAAAAAAGGTTTCATTATCATTATAAACAACTCTGAGATTAAAAAGACACATTTATGGTAAAATGTGAATATAGAATATTTAGTGGTCTTTTGAAGAGGATGTATATAGTACTATTTTGGATGGATAGTTATTTGCTACTAAATACCGAGTTCACTATAATAAGAGTACAGTAAGTTGGTTGAATAGTTATTAGGAGGGATTCAATGACAGAGACAATTAAACATCAATTAGACCACCGGACAATCCGTTTCTTTAAAAATCGTGATATTGATCAAAAGGATTTAAATTTACTATGGGAAGTGATGAATCGTACAGCCACTAGTAATGGACTGCAAACGTCATCGATTATTCGCGTGACAGATAAAGCATTAAAGGCTGATATTGCAAAAGTATGTAACCAATATTATGTGGCGGATTTACCTGAATTGTATATTTTCATTGTGGATAGTCGACGGATAAAAAGAATTGCAGAAGAAAAAGGCTATGAAGGCGACGAATATCGTTCAATGGACTTTTTCTTTAAAGGATTCACTGATGGAGCTTTAATGGCACAAAATATAACGAATGCGATTGAGTCTATGGGGTTAGGCGCCGTATATCTTGGAAGTATTCTTAATGATCCGCAAGCTATCATTGATATTCTTAACTTACCTGAATTAACTTTTCCAGTTTTAGGATTAGGATTTGGTTATCCAGATGATAATCCAGAGAAGAAACCAAGAATGCAAATGGAAATGAAATTACATGAGAATGGTTACAATGAACCAGATTCATATTTAGACGCATTGGCAGAATATGATCGAGAAATGACACATTATTATGATACCCGTGAAAAAAATAAGCGTTCGGATACCTATACAGATCAGGTAACAAGGGCATTAGCCAATGTACCTGAAAAAAGAGCAAAGATAATGCAAGTGGTTGAAAATCAAGGATTTGATTTAAAATTAGAAAATAAAAATGATTAAGACATTTTTGGCAATTTAACTTTGTTGGAACTAAAGTTAAATTGTTTTTTTATTATAGGAAATTATTTAAATGAAATGGAGAATAGGAGGTTATACATTGAATAAAAAACCATATGGGAGTGCATTGATCCGTTCGGTTAAAATACTGGATTATTTATCACAACAAACAGAAGCAAAAACATTATCCGAAATAGCAGAAAAAACAGAAATGACTCTCTCCACCACACATAAAATTATGGATACACTAGAATTGGTTGGTTTTGTTAAGAAGCATCAAGTAAATAAAAAATATACGTTAGGTCCGAGATTGATACAAATAGCAAATGCAGCCTTTATTCAATTTGATTTTGTTAGAGATACTTACCCAGCATTAAAGCATTTATTTGAACGCGTTAAAACAACAATCAATCTAGGAATGCTTCAAGACAATGAAATACTATATATTAATAAATTTTCTGGCGATGATACTAATTATAAAAGCATATCTCGGATTGGTTTTACGCAAAGTCTTTATTGCTCAGCGATGGGTAAAGCAGTTTTAGCACAGATGAGTGATGCTGAATTTGAAAAATATTTATTGGACATAGAGTTTGAACCAAAAACTAAGTATACGATTGTTGATGCTGATAAGTTGAGAAAAGAAGTCGAGCAAGTTCGAAAAATTGGTTATGCAATTGATGATCGTGAGGCAGAGGAAAATGTGTATTGTATCGGAGCAGTGATTGATAAATCATTAACAGATGAAATATATGCTTTTTCGATATCTATTTCATTTGATGATTATAGTCCTCAATACCGGGATGAATTAGTAGAAGAGTTAACCAAAACAAAAGCCGTCATTGAATATCAATTATTTGATAGAAGTTCAAAAAAATAACTTTCCATATAGGAAATCCAAAGCAATAAATATTCATTTAAAAACAGTGTTTCTGCTTGTAAGCGTTTATGAACTTTGCTATAATCAAGATAGTTAAGTTATCAGATGACTTTGTTTTCCAAATAGGAAATTACTTATCATAGGAGGTAGTAAAATGGAACAAGTGAGATTAGGTATTATTGGTTATGGTCAACAGGGTGGATTTTATGGTGATTTAATCGCTCAAAATCGTGTTGACAAAATGGTTGTCGGTGCGGTGGCAGAAATTGATGAAGCAAAAGATAGTTTAATCAAAGAGCGTCATCCAGAAGTAACTATTTATCGTGATTATAAAGAAATGATTGAATCTGGTGATGTAGATGCAGTTATTACAACTGTGCCTCATTATCTTCACCCAGAGATGGCAATGTATGCTCTAGAAAGAGGCATTCATGTATTAAATGAAAAGCCTGCAGGTGTTTATACAAAACAAGTAAAAGAGCTTAATGAATATGCTGCAAATCAAAGTGAAGCAGTTTATGCCATTATGTTTAATCAACGAAATAATCCATTATATCAACGTATTAAAGAAATTGTTGATAATGGTGAAATCGGTGATATTCGTCGTACAAATTGGATTATTACAACTTGGTGGCGTCCACAAGCTTACTATGACATGTCAGATTGGCGTGCAACTTGGGGCGGTGAAGGTGGTGGAGTTCTTGTAAACCAAGCACCACATCAATTAGATTTAATTCAATGGATTGCCGGAGTTCCTGAAAAAGTTTACGGTAAAGTTAAATATGGTTATCAACGTGATATCGCCGTAGAAGATGAAGTAACAGCTGTATTAGATTATGGCAATGGTGCAACAGGCGTCTTTGTTACTTGTACACATGACTTAGTTGGAACGGATCGACTAGAAATCTTAGGTGATAAAGGTAAAATTATTGTCGAAGATTCTACAAAAGTTAAAGTTATCCGCATGAAAAAGACTGAAAATGAATTCAATGCTGAAATGGACTTCGAAGGAGTCAAAGAGTTGTTCATGGGCAAAATGGATGTCAATGATCTTTATGAAGTGGAAGAATTCGATTCAGAATCAGCTTGGGGAGAGCAACATGGTGGCGTTTTAGCAAACTTTGCAGCTCACATTATTGATGGTACACCATTATTAGCACCAGGTGCAGAAGGAATTAATGGCGTACGCTTAGCAAATGCGATTCATTTATCAGATTGGACAGACTCTGAAATTGACTTACGTTCATTTGATGATGATAAATATTTAGAAGAATTAAATAAACGTATTGCTGAAGAAGGAAAATACGACACACGTTCATAATAATTGGGGGGTATAAGATGTTAAAGGTTGCCATCGTTGGTATTGGGACAATTTCTTATATTCATCAGTGGGCGATTGAGGAGTGCGCAGAGGGCGAATTAGTCGCCGTCTGCGACATCAATCCCTCACTAAAGGCTAAATATCCAGACTTACCTTTTTATGAAAATATAGATGAACTCCTTGAAAATGAAAAATTAGATGTTGTTCATATTTGTTTGCCTCATGACTTACACGTTCCAACGGCAGAAAAATGCCTCAAAAAAGGAGTCCATGTATTTCTTGAGAAACCAGTAGGGATTAGTTTAGAAGAATCACTACATTTAACGGAACTCTCTGCTTCTTATCCAAATGTAAAAACAGCTGTTTCATTCCAAAATCGATATAACCAGACATCACTTAAACTCAAAGAGTTATTGACTCAAGGATCACCTGATTATGAAGTCGGTAAGATAAAAGCAGTTAAAGGATTAGTCACATGGTTTAGACCGAAAAGTTATTATGAAGCTGAACCTTGGCGAGGCACTTGGGAAAATGCAGGTGGCGGTACTATTTCTAACCAATCCATTCATACTTTGGATTTGATGCAATGGTTTGCGGGAGAAGATATTTTATCCTGTCAAGGACGTCTCATGAATCTATTGGATTATGATATTGAAGTAGAAGATACTGCCGTAGGTCGTTTTGAATTTGAAGAGGATATTAATGGACTTTATTTTGCAACAAATGCATATGAAGTTAATTCTTCAGTGGAAGTAGAAGTTATTACAAGCAGAGTAAGATATCTCATTAAAAACAATTCACTTTATCTATTTGATGAAGAAGGTTATGAAGGTGAATTAATTGTTGAAGATGAGACATTCCCTGGGTCTAAATCCTACTATGGGCTCGGACATAAACACTGTATTCAGAGTTTTTACCGAGCGATTCAAGAAGATACCGATGATTATATCCATTTAAAGGATGCTTTACCAAGCATGCAAATGATTGAATTACTTAAACAGTCCAGTGCAACTGAACGAAAAGTTTATCTAAAGGAGTTAGTAAAATGACAAAAGCAAAAATTGGCGTTCAAGCAATGATGCTGAAGGAAAAATTTGAAGAACTTGGTCCTTTTGAAACGCTAAAAAAAGTATCAGAGTTAGGCTATAATGCAGTAGAAATCTCTCAAATTCCAATGACACCTGAAAATGTTGCGGAGATTAAACGCGCAAAAGATGAGCTAGGAATGGAGATTGCATCGCTTTCTTGCGTTGTTAAAAATGAAAAAGCAAATGCAGCTAATGATGATTTAGAGACACAATTTGACAAAATTGTCGAAGATTGTAAAACATTAGATGTCGATTTGTTACGAATTGGTATGTTACCATTTGCAAATATGAAAAATTTAGATACAGTTCTAGAATTTACACGTGAAGCAAATGAATATGCCAAAAAACTAAAAGAAGAAGGTATTGATTTATACTATCATAATCATCATGTTGAATTCCGTAAATATGATGGTAAATTCTTATTAGATATCATTAAAGAAGAATGTGCTGATTTAGGATTTGAACTAGACTTGCACTGGGTGCAAAGAGGTGGAGCAAATCCAATAGATATTCTCGAACAATATGCTGGTCGTACGGACTTAGTTCACTTGAAAGACTATCGTATCGGTGAAATTCCTGAAGAAGCCTTTGATGCGTTAGAAGAAGGCGATGTAGAGTCATTCTATATGGCATTTACGAATACAGTTGAATTTGCTGAATTAGGTCAAGGTTCTATGAACTATAAACCGATCATAGAAAAAGCACTTGAAACGGGAGTACGTTACTTACTAGTTGAACAAGATATGTTATATGGGCGCGATCCATTCGATTGTTTAGCAGATTCTCGTGATCATTTATATGAATTAGGTTATAAAGATCTGTTTTAAGCAATAATATTAAGGAGAGATAGCTAAATGGCACAAAAACAAGATGGAATGAATTATGCACCAACAGGTAAAGTTAAACATGTGGTCAAACCAGGTGAATTTAATGTAGGTGTAACAGCATTAGATCATGGACATATCAATGGTATGACAAATGGTTTAATTGAAGCGGGTGCAACCATAAAATATGTTTATGATCCAGATCCTGAAAAAGTAGCCAATTATTTGGAGCAATTTCCAGATATCACAGTGGCTGAATCCTTGGAACAAATATTAGAAGATGAAGATATTCATTTAGTGGCAGCTGCTGCTATTCCTAATTTAAGAAGTGAATTAGGTAATAAGGTAATGCGAGCTGGTAAAGATTATTTCACGGATAAAACAGGTTTTACAACATTGGAACAATTAGAAGAAACCAAGAAAGTTGTTGCAGAAACTGGACAAAAATACTGGGTCTATTTCTCTGAGCGTCTTCATGTTGAAGGTGCAGTCTTTGCAGGCCAATTAATTGAAGAAGGGCGTATTGGTGACGTCATTCAAATTACAGGATTCGGTCCGCATCGACTAGACAAAGAAAAACGTCCAGATTGGTTCTTTAATCGCGAGCAATATGGTGGAATTCTTACAGATATAGGAAGCCATCAAATTGAACAATTCTTATATTATACTGGTAATGAAAACGCAGAAGTTTTACACTCAAAAATAGCTAACTACGCTAATAGTGACACACCTGAGTTGGATGATTATGGTGATGCTACACTTGTTGGTGACAATGGAGCGAGCTTCTTCTTTAAAGTTCATTGGTTTACACCTGATGGTTTACCGACTTGGGGAGATGGCCGAACATTTATTACTGGTACTAAAGGATCTATTGAAATTCGCAAATACTTAAATCTTGGAGAAGAAGAAACAGGCGACCATGTATTTGTCGTCGACGAAGAAGGTGTAGAGCATCATAAAGTTAATGGCGAAGTCGGTTTCCCATTCTTCGGGGAGATGATTCTTGACTGTATTAACAGAACTGAGAATGCCATGACTCAAGAACACATCTTCAAAGCGCAAGAATTGTGCTTATTATGTCAAGAGCAAGCAATAAAAATCAAGTAATTTAATCAATATCGATGCCTAAGCATTATTATTGTTTATGAGAAAACTTGATAAGCGAAAGAAGAGTGAGTCATTACTCATTCTTCTTTTGTGATTAGAGGAGGTTTTTATGAAAACATTATTAGCAATAGGAGAGAGCTTGGCTCGCTTTTCTTCACAGGAAGGAAAAAGACTACTTAATGCAACAGATTTACAATTGCATTATGGGGGTGCAGAAGCGAATGTTGCGATGAATTTAGCACGTTTAGACCATCATACAAAATACGCAACAAAGCTACCTGAAAATAATGGTTTAGCAGACAACTGTCTAATGCAATTACGTGGTTCTAATGTTGATTGTGAACATATTTTGTATGGACCAGGTAGATTAGGATCTTATTTCTTAGAAGTAGGAGTAGGTTTGAGACCAACTAATATCATTTATGACCGTGAATATTCGACGATGTCCATGATGAATGATTTGGAATGGGACTTAGATGAACTATTTGATGGAGTAGATGTGCTGCATATTACAGGCGTCACATTAGCTTTATCACGCAATTGGTATCGTCTAGGTGTGGAATTAATTAAAGAAGCCAAAGCACGGAATCTGGAAATTAGTTTCGATATGAACTATCGCCAAAAAATGTGGTCATATGAGGATGCTATTCCGGTTTATCAAGAAATATTGCCGCTTGTTGATTATTTATCGGCAAGTGACCGTGATGCGACGGCTTTCATGGGAATAGAGAAAGTTGAAACAACGGAACCAGATTATTATTTAAAACGAATGGTTGAAAAATATCCAAATATTAAATGTATTTATGGAACAAAACGTCACCAGTATTCACCGAATGCTTATCGAATGAATGGATTTATTTATGATGGTGAACAGAGTAAAATTCATTTATCTAAAGAATATGATATGTACCAAATTGTAGATAGAGTTGGAACAGGTGATTCGTATGCTTCAGGTGTGTTAGATGGAATCCTTCGTGACGAGGATTGTGATAAAACAGTTGAGTTTGCAATGGCTATGTCTGTGCTTAAACATACTGTTTATGGAGATGTTAATCCATTTAGTCGTAAAGAAGTGGAAGATTTCATGATTAATGAAGGAAATGTCAGCCGATAAATTAAGGAAGATAGATGATAAATCCTTTTGTGTTTTTATTAGCGACGGTCTATAATAGAACATATTGAACTCTTGCCATATAGGTGAGAGTTTTTTACTATGTGGAAGTAGGTGAAAAAATGCCAGAAGAAAAATATGTTCAATTAGCAATGATGACTAAAGAATCTTTTATTGAATATATGAATCAAATAAAAATACATCAACAAACTCACCAAAAAAATAAGAGTAAAAGAACCATCCGTCAGTTTTATCATGATTTAAAAGCAGGCAATGAGACATCTTTTTTTCAAAATTCAATTTTAATCGAAATGATATTGTTTATTGTTAGTGTATTAATGAGTGTCCTGTTTAGTAGAACGATTGATGGCGAGAGTTCACGTATATTCCAAATAATGGGAATAATTATGTTAATCTTTTTCATTTGTACAATCGTTCAAAATCGTTTAGTGACGAAAAGATTAAATAAGCAAAAGCAAGACCAGTTTAATACAATCCAAATTCTTGATAATGGACAATGGCACGAAATGAAAGAAAACAAACTTAAGGTAGGAGATATCTTTCGATTAAAAGCAGGAGATGCAGTTCCGGTAGATGCGCGAATTATTCTCGCAAATAACTTATATGTCTCACAAAAGACGATTACAGGAAATCCTAATCCAGTTTTTAAAAGCTCAATGATTAATAATAAGTGTTCTGCAAACGATCGTGTAACAGATTATCAAACACTACTATTCTCCGGTAGTCGCATTATTACTGGAGAAGTTGAAGCGATGGTTATTGCAACAAAAAATCATACATTTTTGAATTCACTTTTCCAATCGATGGAGTCACCAAGATATCAAACAAAGATAGAAAAAGGGTTAGAACAGTATTTTTTTGATAGCGTAATTATTGTAGCAATACTAATACTTATATTTGGTATAAGAGATGGAGATTGGTTAGTAGCAGTTATCAAGGGTGTAACTATTTTAATGGTATCATTGCCTATTTTTGCTTTATTTTTCTATCGGCAATTTCTTTATTTTCGATCTAAAAATTGGTCTAACCAGGGAGTACAATTGAACCAAGCAAAAAACATCGAAATAATGGGTGAAATAAACACATTAGTCATCGATGATTTTGATTCTAATGAATTGAATGATGTCGCTCTAATAGATTGCTATGATTTAGATGGAGAGGTATCCAAACAAATTTATCATTATGCGGTGGTTCAATCATCCTTGTATACAGGAGCAAAGACAGCTTATGATCAAGCTATTCTCAATAAAAATAAAGAGAACACACTCTCTACTGACTATCATTTATTAAATGAAAAACCATCAATGATTCAACCACAATCATATCGCTCAGTTAAATTTGAGGATGAGTATTTTAGACAATACAGCATCCACATAGGTAGTTTTGAGGCAATTGAGCAATCTTTTTCTCAGGACAAGCAAAGTAAGTACTCTAGTCAATTATCCTTAATGAGAGAACAATTAAATACATTGGAAGAGGAAAGTAATCATATTCTGACTATAGCAGTTCAAAAGGAAAACTCTTTTGAATTTTTTTCAGATGACTCTTTTTTATTATTAGGTTATCTATTATTTGAGGTTGGTGGCAAAACAGAAATAGAAACGTATTCCAAAATCACGTCTTTAATAGATGATGATACGATTATTTGTTCGAATCTTTCTTCCTTAGATATAAATCAAAAGATTCAAAAAATAAAAAATGTAGAACGACCGTCAATATATTTTAATTTATCAGATCCGTTTATTGCATTACGACAAGAAGTTGATTTGTTAGTTGGAAGTAGTAAATCATGGTTTAACCAATACGTTCAATATGATGTGAGTTTCACAAATCCATCATTAAAATTAATGTCGGAAATAATAAAATTAAGTAAAATAAGTTGGGCGAACGCAAAAGCATATTTATCTAAAGTTATAGGCTATCAACTAGGCATGCTAATGACATTACTGTTGATAAATATTATACTCCCTGACCTTTCGTTAACTTTACCACAACTTTTTTTTCTTAATATTATTGTGAGTGTCATTTTTTCCCCATTACTTTTCCGAAATCATTCGTCTATTTTTAAGGTTGAAGAGGATGCTATCGAGCAAAATCAATTATTTCGATCTGTGTGTGTCAATTTATTAGGTAATATCTTTTTATTATTGATGATATTCATTGTGCGATCTTTTAATGAAATGCCATTAACTTTAAGTATAGAGTCACATATTGAAATATATTTACAGACAATACATACTATTTGGTTTCTATTTATAGTTGGGACACAATGGGGTATTGCTGCCATATTTATCCTTGATAAATTCAATAGAAAAGATTTGGATAGAAAAATAGTTGTATATGGAACGATTCTCGTCGGTCTATGTTTTATAAGTACGATGCATCCAATTGTTAGAGATTTGTTTTCTTTTAATAGACTGACTATTCTTGAATGGTTGCTTGTTTTAGTAAGTATTATTATTTATAACAAGTTGAATAACCATTCAAATAACCATTCAAATAAACTTCACAAATAGTTTAATCAAATCGGTTTTATGAAGTCATTGAGACAACTCCCGTAGGTTGAAAAATCAATCTACGGGAGTTGTTTGTTCTTCTTAAATGTTTTTCTTGGGATGGCGAGCAATGATGGCGGAATTATTTTTTAAAGTGTCTTCTCCTTTTTCTGTTAAACGGATGGCACGCAGATCAAAATGTCCAGCAAGTTCATCTTCTGTCAAAGTATTGCAAATAGAGAGC
>JBHWOV010000171.1:0-5143 GCA_043424535.1 Aerococcaceae bacterium | reverse complement strand
ACAGTGTGAAGGGGTAATACGATTAGGTCAACATGTACGTACGGGGAAGTTGACGATGCATCTCTTACGACCCTATTCATATTTATTTTATAATTTTGGCGAACTAATAGGGAATAAGACGATTTATTTAATTATTTACTTAATCGCGATTTTAATGAGTATATTAAATGGAATAACCCTACATTATGTGTTTTTATTAGTCATTTTATTGATTGTCAATATGGTCATGTTCTTTTTATTTGTATCATTGATTGGTAATTTAGGATTTTGGCTTATTCAGATGTGGCCGATAAGAGCAATTTACAATGCTTGTTATATGCTATTGGGCGGCCTTTTATTCCCGTTAAACTTATATCCTAAGGCTTTTTATCGTTGGATTGCGATGAATCCTTTCGCTTTAGTAGGTTATCATTATAGTCAAGCACTTCAGTTAAAGTTGAATTATATTGATTTATATCAATTAATCGTCATTGCTATTTGTTGGGGATTGTTTTTTTATATAGTTTATCAGTGGACTTATCATTTAGGACTACGGAAATATGAGGGGATGGGTGCATGATGAAATGGAAATTATGGTTGCAATTTGTTAGTCAAAGTTTCCAGGAACTATTGGTAGATCGTAGCGCTGCGTTTTTTGGCTTTTTTATTGGGATAATATTTTTTAGTGTTGAAATAATTGCTGGATTTATCTTTTTTGATTATACTGAAACGATTAAAGGATGGACACAGACGGATTATTTATTACTTGTATCTACAGCTTCGACGATTTCTTTTCTTTATCAAACTTTATTTATCATAGCGCATGAAAATTTAACGGAATACATTATTGAAGGTGAATTAGAACCCTATTTATTAAAACCAGTAAATTCACTTTTTTATTTTACTTTTAATCGTATCGATATACCAAGTTTTTTAAATTTAATCATTAGTATACTAGTTCAGGGATATTTTCTTAGCAAATACCAAATTTCATTTCTTCAGCTCTTGTTATTTATTGTAGTGATATGTTTAGCAACATGTCTTGTCTTTATTTTAAATCAGTTAGCTGTATCCCTTTCTTTTTGGGTGGAAAATGCGAATAGTGTCCTAGGTATTCCTGAGTATTTAGTTGATTTTTCATCGAGACCGATTTCAATTTATCCTCGAGGAATTCGTTTCTTCTTTACATGGATAGTACCGATTCTCATGGGGATTAATTTACCTGTTTTAATTATCAAAAGAGACACATTTTTTGTATATTTCGTTATACTATTAATTGCGGATTTTATCGGGTTAATTTTGGTAAATATTGTATGGAAAAAAGGGTTAAAACGTTATGTGTCGGCTAACTAAATTTTTTATCAATTTATTTTAAATGAGAATTACGAACAAAAACACCTGAGTATCTTGGTCAAATTGTAAAGTAATCGCAATCTAACCAGGCCACCGCGCATGCGGTGGCTTTTTGTGTCGATTGTAATCCTTTATTGGTAGCAAGCTCACAGTATGATAAAATAAAGATAGAAGTGATGTGGTGCACAATAGGTAAAGGAGGGTCAAATGTTAACTTGGAATGTTTTGTTGTTTCTACTAGGCATGTTCCTTATCGTCACGGCTGTTTTTAATCGTCCCTCAGTATTGTATTTAGTATTATCCGTGGCGGCCTTTGGGATTTACTTCTGGACGGTCAGTTTTGATTTATTATTATTTTTACTGTTTATGTTAGGTATTTTATTAATTATCGTTGAATTATATGTGCCGGATTTTGGCGTGATTGGAGTATTAGGTCTAGGAGCGATATTGTACGCGCTGTGGACGACCTATCAAGATGTCTCTGCGATCATCATTATCCTATTGTTGTCATTGTTTGTGATCGTTTTATCTAGTAGCATTTACTTGAAAATAGGGCGCGAATTAGTTCTTAGTCCTGGATTCGTTTTGGATGAAGCGATTGATTCCAATCATCATCATGAAGCAAAGTCCAGAACAGTGTCTTTAATCGGAGCACAGGGTACTGCATTGACAGTCTTGCGTCCTGTTGGTAAAGCCCGAATTGATGATACCCACTATGAAGTCATCTCAGATGAAGATTTTATTAATGCAGGGGAAGCAATTCAAGTAGTGAGCGTCCGTGGTAATCAGATTTATGTCAGAAAGGTGGAGAATTAAATGTATCGTACTCCAAATCCAACGAGTTTTATTACTTTAACCATTATTGCCTTTATCATTTTAATCTTACTGTTTATTTTCTTCCGTTTTGTACCAGTTGGCTTATGGGTTACTGCTTATTTCTCCGGAGCCAAAGTTTCTATCGGCAATCTGATAGGGATGCGTCTGCGTCGGGTGAGACCCGCAGATATCGTTCAACCACTTATCAAGGCAACCAAAGCAGGATTGACTTTGACAACGGATCAATTAGAAGCACACCACTTAGCGGGAGGTAATATCAATCTGGTTATCGATGCCTTAATCGCTGCTCAACGTGCCAATATTGATTTGGAATTTGAACAAGCCGCTGCGATTGACTTAGCCGGTAGGGATGTTTTCGAAGCCGTTCAAGTTTCTGTTAATCCGAAAGTCATTGAAACACCGGTTATTGCGGGTGTGGCGATGAATGGGATTGAAGTTCAAGCCAAGGCCAAAGTGACGGTCCGTGCCAATATCGAACGCCTCGTCGGGGGTGCTGGTGAAGAAACAATCATTGCTCGTGTCGGCGAAGGGATTGTCACGACGGTCGGTTCGTCTGCGACACATTCTGTCGTCTTAGAAAATCCCGATTCGATTTCGCAAACAATTCTTCGTAAAGGACTGGATTCGGGAACAGCCTTTGAAATTTTATCAATTGATATTGCGGATGTCGATGTTGGTCGTAATATCGGAGCGAAACTCCAAGCCGATCAAGCAATCGCCGATAAAAATGTTGCTCAAGCCAAAGCTGAAGAGCGTCGTGCCTTTGCTGTAGCCGAAGAACAGGAAATGTTAGCTGAAGTGCAACGCATGAAAGCCAAAGTGGTCGAATCCGAAGCAGAAGTGCCACTTGCGATGGCGCAAGCATTGAAAGACGGTCATCTCGGCGTGATGGATTATTACCGCATGCGCAATATTGAGTCTGATTCACAAATGCGCAATGCGATCGCGCAAGATGGAAAAGACACGACCAATGATGCGGACTAGCCACAGCCGAATTGAAGGAGGTGGGGTGTGCCAATGGAACTATTATTTTATTTCGTCATTTTCTTCTTCGCAAGACGTTTAGTGCAACGAATGAATGAGGAAGTAGATCATGAGGACACAGAAACAGATGAAATGAAAGCGACGGAACCAAAATATTCCGCACGCTCAACAAAGCCAGAAAGAACGCCATCACTGGAATCCATCAAAGAACAAACCAGACGCCTAGCGGATCAACAAGCACTAATCAATCGAAATAAAGAGGTACAACAAACTGTTCAGCCAATGAAAAAGCGCAATGCCGGTAAACAAAAACAAGCCGACAATCCGTTAGAGCAATGGACGAAACAGCGTCAACAAACATCCAAGCGTCAAAGACAAGCGCGACGGTCAGTGCATTCTGAGCCGTCCATTGATGAAGTGATTGCGTCAAAACAACAGTCCTTACGTCAACGTGAACAGCGTCAGACTTTATCTGACGAACGCGACGAGCGGCCATTTAAACGTGATACATTCTATGATGAATTGATGAGTGAATCGTTTGATGAGATCTTAGAGGTAGAACGAACACAACCGGCTCAATCTCCCAGCCGAACGATTGATGCGCGTGCCTTAAGACAAGCCGTCGTTATGAAGGAAATATTGGATAAACCTCTGAGTTTAAGGGGAGAATAGATTGAACCACGTCTCAAAGAGAGACGTGGTATTTTTTTGCATTTTAAGAAAAAGTTAGAAAGTTTGTATTGAAAACTATCATTAGAATTTTCTAATACCCCTTTACAAAATGCGGACTTAAGCGTATAATGTAAATTATCGTGTTAAGCACCAGTAGCTCAGCTGGATAGAGCATTCGCCTTCTAAGCGAACGGTCGTAGGTTCGAATCCTACCTGGTGTGTAATCAATTAACGTGTCAGCGTTAAGTATTTAGCCCACTTCTATAAATCCCATTGGATGATAAGAAGTGGGCTTTTATTATGAGATTTTATAGGGGAGGGAATTGACGATGGGTGAAATTATTTTAATTGTTGTGGGACTGTTTATTTTGTTTAACTTTTTGTTGGGAAGCATTTTATCCGCATTGAGACGCTACAATATGTATGTCGATGAGAAACATCGTATGAATGCATATCGTGCGGAGATCGAACGTCAACGAAAAGAGCGAGAAATGAAATAACTTTCATTCATTTTAATGATATACATATTAATGAAGACCTTTTGTATTCAAGACAAAAATAGATATAATAAACGCTAGAGACTTAAATAATTAGAAAACTTTTCCCAAATTTAAAAGACCGCTCAATTTAATTAAATGAACGGTCTTTTATTATGTTTAAATCATAAAATTAATTGTTTTTAGTATTATTTATTGGATATCAGCTCTGTCAATTTTAAACAAAGCTCTCTCTTTACCGAAATATGATAGCGGCGACCATTCGATCTCAATTTCGCCATCGCCTTCAACGGTGTGATATGCAACACCGTCTAATGAACGACCAGGAGATAATGCGCCCATACTATTATCATTAGGATACACACTTGTTTCCTTGCCATCAACATATACTTTAAAATCGCTTCCTGAATATGAAACGTCCTCATCGGAGTTATTTTTAACCGTGTAATCAATCCGTATCACATTTTCTGGATCGTTTTCTTCAAATTGATTTCGCTCATCAGTGAAAGAAATTTCGTTGATCGTAATTTCATACTCTTCAACAGTTTGTGTGTCGCCTATGCTAGTAGCGTCTTCTTTGCTTTCTTTACTTTCATCGCCTTTTAATTCTTTTAATTCACTTTCTAACTCTTTAATTTGCGATTCAATTTCATCAATGCGTTTTTGATTAGGATTTTCCTCTGCATGAATGGTTGCGAATGACATTAATAGGGCAATAGCCGAAGCACATAATAGACTCTTTTTCATAAATTTTTCTCCTAAAATACATAATTTTGATAACAAACTTCTTTTAATTTAATTATACCATCACTACATAGTTG
>JBHWOV010000170.1:0-25983 GCA_043424535.1 Aerococcaceae bacterium | reverse complement strand
ATCCGAGATGGAAAGGACGGTCAAGACGGAGCCGATGGTAAAGACGGTTTAACACCCGAAGCAACAGTCACAGATAATGGCGACGGCACACATACGGTAACAATCCGTACCCCACATCGTGATCCAGAAACCGGTGAAGTTACTTACACTGAAACAACAACGGTGATTAACGATGGTGAAGATGGTAAATCACCTACCGCCGAAGTAACAGACAATGGCGATGGCACGCATACTGTGATTATTACTAATCCAGATGGTTCCACAAGCGAAACAACGATCCGTGATGGAGCTAAAGGCGACAAAGGCGACAAAGGTGACGATGGTAAAGACGGTCAAGACGGTAAATCAGTTACTGTTTCCACTGAACCAGGTAGTTACCAAGGAAAAGATGGCGTATGGATCATTGTTCGCGACCGTGATACAGGTCAAGAATTAGACCGTGACTTTGTTGCGAATGGTGAAGATGGTGCGCCAGGCCAAGATGGAAAAGATGGTAAGGATGGAGAAGATGGTAAATCACCAGAAATTACGACCGAACCAATCACAGATCCAAATGGTAAAGAACTTGGATACCTTATTACGATCATCCATCCAGATGGACGTGTTGAGACTCGTGTCATTTACCATGGTCAAGATGGCCAAGATGGTAAGGATGGCCAAGACGGGAAAGACGGCCAAGATGGTCAATCCATCATCGCAACCGTTGAACGTGGCGATCATGATGGTAAATCGGGTACATGGTTAATTATCCGTGACCGTGATACCTTCCAAGAAATCGACCGTGAATTTATTGCGGATGGAGAAGATGGTAAATCACCAACTATCTCATCTCGCGATACTGAAACAGGTGTTGAGATTACCATCAATAATCCTGATGGTACAACACACACACACATCATTCGTGATGGTCGAGATGGCAAAGACGGCCAAGATGGAAAATCAATCACTGCGACTACTGAACCAGGTAGCTTTGATGGTCAAACCGGTGTATGGATTATTATCCGTGACCGTGAGACAGGCCAAGAACTAGACCGTGACTTTGTCGCCAATGGCAAAGACGGCGAAAACGGAGAAGATGGTAAATCATCAACCATCACAACTGAAACACTAGTAGACCGTGATGGTAATGAGCTAGGTGTGATTATTCGCATTACGCACCCAGACGGTACAATTGAGACACGTACCATCTACCATGGCCGTGATGGCAAAGACGGTAAAGATGGTAAGGACGGCAAAGATGGCGAAACACCACACGTTCGCACTGAACCAGGTACTGATAATCAAGGCAACAGTGGTTACTGGTTAATTATTACCCGTCCAAATGGTGACGAAATCGTCCGTGAATTTATCCGTGACGGTCAAGACGGTAAAACACCATCTGTCAAAGTTGAACCAGGTAAGAACGAAAAAGGTGAAAGTGGTCAATGGATCATCACATTTGATGGCGATGGCAACGAAGTTTCGCGTGAATTTGTCCGCGATGGCAAAGACGGTCGTTCACCAAGTATCGAAACGATTCCTGGCACAAATGAAAATGGTGACACAGGCTTATGGGTGATTGTGAAAGACCCAGACGGCAATGAAACAAGTCGTCACTTTATCCGTGACGGAAAAGATGGCCGTGGCATCAAGAAAATCTACACCATTGACGGTCAATTAACCATTGTATACACAGATAATACAACGGTGACTATCGAGATTCCTTGTTGTGTACCAGGTGAACCGGAACCAACACCTCCAGGTGGTGGTGGCGACACACCAGACCAACCAGGTGGTGGTGGCGAAACGCCAGAACAACCAGGCGGTGGTGACGAAACGCCAGACCAACCAGGTGGTGGCGACACACCAGACCAACCAGGTGGAGGTGGCGAAACGCCAGACCAACCAGGTGGTGGTGACGAAACGCCAGACCAACCAGGTGGAGGTGGCGAAACGCCAGACCAACCAGGTGGAGGTGGCGAAACGCCAGACCAACCAGGTGGTGGCGGCGAAACGCCAGACCAACCAGGCGGAGGTGGCGAAACGCCAGACCAACCAGGTGGTGGCGGCGAAACGCCAGAGCAACCAGGTGGAGGTGGCGAAACGCCAGGTGACAACACGCCAGGTGACAACACGCCAGGCGACAACACCCCAGGAGGCAATACTCCAGGTGGTAATACCCCAGGAGGTGGAACGCCAGGTACTGGTCAACCAAATGAACCAGGTCAACCGACAGAACCAAGTCAACCAGGTACTCCAGAAACACCTGTAGAACCGACACCAAATCCAGTAGATCCGGCTGATCCAATTGATCCAGCAGATCCAGCGGAGCCAAGTGTAGACGAACAGGTTGCATTGGTAAAACAAAGTATCGGACAACAACTTCCAGCAACTGGTGAACATGATCAGTCAATGGAAAGCTTCGCTCTTGCGATGGTGGCATTATTATCCGGAGCAGGACTCATGGTTGTCGATAGAAAACGTCGTACAGAAGAATAATCTCTATCTCAAATAGAATGAACTTTTGACGATACAAAAAGTCCCATGTGCATATCACGCGCATGGGATTTTTTTATGTATCAATGAACTCAAATGTCGTATTTTTAATTATGGTTATTTATTTTCTCATGACTCTACATTCTTCTTTATTGAAACCCTTTTCAATTCTTGCTAAACTTAATATGAAATAAATGAAAAATGAAAGGAGTGTTGATGTGCAACCCACTCAAAAGTCTGTATATATTGCCTTATTAGCAGCTCAAGCGACAGTCATTGCGATTATCGAAAGCTTCATCCCCAATTTATTTGTTTTCGCACCGGGAGCCAAACTCGGCCTATCAAATATTATTACGATGGTTGCGATTTTTACTTTAACTAAGCGTGATGCATTTCGTGTAGTCACATTACGGCTTTTATTGACGACGCTATTAACAGGAACAGTGTCAACATTTTTATATTCTTTTGCAGGTTCCTATTTGTCCTTTATTGGTATGTTATTGATTCGTTATTTGGGTCCCAAACGCGTCAGTTTCGTAGGGATTTCTGTCAGTGGGGGAGTCCTATTTAATATTGGCCAATTGATTGTGGCAAGTGTGATTGCAGGTTCATTTACAGTCATGTTATATTTGCCGATATTAACGATTTCTGGAATGCTTGCTGGGATTGTTGTTGGCTTAATTGCGAATTATATGATGCAAAATATCGCTTCGATTGAGAAAATTCAGAGTCAAGATGCGCAGATGGATCCCCTGTCACGAGCTTGGTATCAGGCGCAACATTGAGTGTCATTTTATTAATTATGTGTTCTAATTTTTTAAGTAAATTCATTGTTCAATAATGAACAATAAGTTATAATATTAATGTAGGTTTAATAGAATTCATATAAAGGAGTTTTGATATGAACAAAAAGTTTTGGGCAGACTGGACTTTCCCTTTAATGTCGTTAATTAGCTTTGCGACGCTATTAGCGGCCATGTTAAGTCAAATGTCTGCGATTAATGTTGGGAGTTTGATTTCATTTTCTTCAGGTTTATTGGCGTACACAATGATGTTAGCGATAACATTTATGGGGTCGCGTCCACGATTCTTGGAGAAATTCTTTGGTATGCCTCAAATATTTGAAGTACATGGGGTGATGTCGATGGTGATGTCCTTCTTGATTTTATTCCATGTTATTATTCAATGGAATGGTTTCCAGAGTATTTCTGAAATGTCGATTGTGTCACAAACAGGTTGGATTGCAGTTATTGCACTTATTTTAATTGTTTATACGGGTGTCTTTTCATTATCTGAAATTTTCGTCCAATATATTCCGACATTAAATGCTTATAAAAATAAGCACAATCGTGAAGCGAGTTTATGGGTGCATCGTTTAGCAGTCATTTCCATTATTTTCGTGTATATTCACTTAATTAAATTGCCATTTTTAGCTAATAATACCGTATTTATGGTTTTATTAACGGCTTATACTGGTTTTGTACTTATTTACTGGGTTGTTTGGAAATTAAAAGTATTGATGTTACCTAAATATGAAGTCATTAAATTATATCGTGGAACACCTGCGATTTGGGTATTGGAAGTCGCACCAAAAAAAGGCCAAATACCACAATTTAATGGCGGTGAATATTTCTGGATTTATTTCCGTGATGGTGCCAATATTTCTAAGGAAGGCCATCCTTTCTCAACCTCTTCGGCGAGTACTGATCGCTACAGCAATTCCATTGAATTTATGATTAAGGATGCCGGAGATTGGACTGAATCATTAAAAAATATCAATATTGGCGACACCTTAGTTTTAGAAGGGCCACATGGGGATATGTTACCACCATCCATTCAAGAAGAGCCAGAAGATGTGCCATTTGTTCTCTTAGCAGGTGGGATTGGTTTAACACCGATGTTAAGTATTCTACGTCAAGAAACACAACGCGGTTCTCAACGTCCGATGCATCTCGTCTGGGGACTGGCGATCGAAGAAGATCTCTTCATGTTGGATGAATTAAAAGAAATGCAGGAGAAAAATCCAAATCTCGATGTGCAAATCATCTTCTCAGGTGAAGAAGTCGAAGGCTATGCCTTTGGATTTATTGACAATGACTATTTAGAACGTATCGGCGCAGCGCATTATCATAATGGTCATTTCTTCGTATGTGGACCTGGGCCGATGATCGATGCAACGAAGCGGATGCTTGATCATGGTAATGTTTCTTATGATCAACGCCATATTGATGACTTTAGATTCTAATCATAGGTAGAAAGGAAAGTACTATGGGTTACAAAACAAGTTTAGGATTGAAGATTTTCTTTGCCTCTATTTTTACGATGTTGTTAACGACCTTCCTCTTTACCTCTGATATTTCCCTATCCGATGCGTCTGACACTGCCAGCAGTGGTTCTGAGACTGCTGGAGCATTGATGGGAACAGCGGATGGTCATAATGGCCCGGTGACAGTATCCGTCACACAAGATGGAGACCAAATCACCGCAGTGGAAGTCGTTGAACATGAAGAATCGCCAGGTTATTCAGATAAAGCGATTGAAGACATTCCGGCAGCAATTGTTGAAGCCAATGGAACAGACGGTGTCGAAGTTGTATCCGGAGCATCTGTCACGTCGAATGCGATTTTAACTGCTGTGGATAATGCATTGGCTGGAGACGGTGCGGCGGATAGTGGCGGTGATACAGTTACAGCTACCGCAGAAGGGCATAATGGTCCTGTAACAGTGGATGTGACATTTGACGGAGACACAATTACAGCTGTCGATGTCGTTGAACATGAAGAGTCGCCGGGTTATTCCGATAAAGCTATCGAGGATATTCCTGTAGCGATTGTTGAAGCGAATGGTACAGAGGGTGTGGAAGTCGTATCCGGTGCATCCGTGACTTCTGAAGCGATCCTCACTGCAGTGAATAGCGCCCTTGAAGAAAAAGGAATTGCGGTTGCACCAGTTACTGAAGATGTTGAATCAGAAGAAGCTTCAGAGGAAACGTCTGAAGAAACAGAGAAATCGGAATCAGACGAAGAGTCAGATTCAGATGAAGAATCTAGTGCGGAATCTACGGAAAGTGATGAGCGTGATACAAGTGCTAACGGCGTATTAGAAGGAACAGCTGAGGGTCATAATGGACCAATCAAAGTTGAAGTAACAGTCGAAGACGATGAGATTAAAGAAGTTGAAGTCGTCGACCACGAAGAATCCAAAGGCTATTCTGATAAAGCATTAAAAGAAATCCCCGCAGCGATCATTAAAGAAAATAGCACCGATGTAGAAGTTATCTCCGGCGCAACAAAAACATCTGAAGGTATTATTAAAGCCGTCGAAGACGCGCTCGAAAATAAGGACGATGACAAAAAAGAATCAACGAAAAAAGCGGCTAATGCATCTGATGAAGCCAAAGTCGAAGTTGATGGCGATAAAGTAACTGTCGAAATCGAAGGTCATAATGGGCCAATGATTGTTGAAGTAATCTTTGAAAATGGTATTAAAGAAGTGAATATTATCGAACATGAAGAATCGAAAGGCTATTCAGATAAAGCGCTAAAAGAAATCCCAGCAGCAATCGTTAAAGAAGATTCAACCGATGTCGAAGTTGTTTCGGGAGCATCTGTCACGTCGCAAGCGATTATCGATGCGGTGGAATTAGCTATCGAAGCGCGTAAATAGAGAGTTTTCAAATGAAACGCTTTTTAAAACAGTTAAAATCTTGGGATATTATATTAATTTTACTTTTTATCGGAATATCATTTGTCCCGTTGATTTATTTTAACTATCTGCAATCTGATGTCGCGAGCCATCAGACAGCGATTATTTCAGTTTCGGGCCAAGTTAAGTATGAAGTACCATTGGTAGATGATGGTAAACGTGAAGAATTTCTGATTGAAACAGATCATGGTCATTATAATCGTATTGTACGTGAAGGGACGGAAATCACGATTTTAGAGGCCGATTGTACGGATCAATTATGTGTCGATATGGGTCCGATTGATACGACGGGCGAGACGATTGTGTGTCTCCCTCATCAAGTCTTAATTGAAATTACGAGTGAAACAACAGATGATGTCCCAGAAGTTGATGCGATATCTTAAAGACAATGAATCAATGTATAAGAAATCGACGGTGATTGCTAGAAGAAGGGAAGCCGAATAAATTGTCTAACAATTTGTCAATGGCTCCTCCTAATCGGCAATCATCAGTCGGTTTTTATTTTAATGAATGACTGACCGTGAGTTAATTTGATTACTAAGAACAAAAGCGAAAAAAGGAGGAGAAAATGAAGCAAATAAAACAATGGAGCAAAATTATTTTGTCTTGTTTAGTGATAGCAATCATTCTAACAGGGTGTAATGCGAATCAACAAGCCAATATTTTGGAAGAACCGTATCAAGCGACTGAATTTAAAATGGGGACTTATGTCTCATTGCGAATTTATGACGAAGGGAAGGAAGCTGTCTTAGACGAAGCTTTTGCTTTGGTAGATGATTTGGCAGCGAAAATTACGACCAATGCATCGGGTTCAGAAATCGATGCGGTCAATAAAGCTTCAGGAAATCATCCTGTCCAAGTATCCTCAGAAATTTATCCTTTAGTTGAGGCAGCTTATGATTATTCTATCATGCCACAAAGTGGCTTTGATATGACGATTGGACCGATTACCGATTTATGGCGGATTGGTTTTGATGATGCTCGTGTTCCTGAGCCAGAAGAAATTGAAGCTGCTTTACCGCTCGTCGATGCAGACAAGGTCGAATTAAATGCGGAAGATCATGAAGTCTATCTCCAACAAGAAGGGATGAAACTGGATTTAGGTGCCATCGCAAAAGGATATATTGCCGATGAAATCAAAGCTTTATTCCAAGAACAAGGCGTAACCACTGCGATAATAGATTTGGGTGGCAATGTCTTAATTATGGGAGATTCGCCTAAACGTGAAGGTGAAGGCTTTGTCGTTGGCGTGCAAGATCCCATTAATGATCGAGGCGACTTTATCGGCACGATCGCTTTAAAAGATCAATCGATTGTTACCTCAGGAATTTATGAACGCTATCTAGAGCGTGATGGCGAAGTCTATCATCATTTGATGAATCCTGAAACGGGTTATCCTTTTGATAATGAATTACTGAGTGTCACAGTGATTACTCCGAGGTCATTGGATGCGGATGCTTTGTCGACGGTTGGTTTCGGTTTAGGATTGCAAGACGGCTTGGCATTTTTTAATGACCACGAAGACACGGAAGCTGTTTTCATCACAAAGGACTTGGATGTGTATACGACCGACGGCCTCAAAGGTCAATTTAATTTAACAAATACCGACTTTAATTGGGTGAATGAATAAATTTTTCACTAGAGAATATAAAAAGCATCGTATCTGAACAATTGTTATGTCAGATACGATGCTTTTTGTTTGGTCTTTTAAATAATAAGAAATAAAAGAATCCATAAAAGATAGAGGAGCGCCATGAGTGCATCCTGTTTTGAAAATTGTAGTGGATAATAATGGGTGCGGGGAGCGCCTCCACGATAATCACGCGCGTCCATTGCCATCGCTAAATCGAAGGCCCGTTCATAGGAACGATTAAAGAGTGGAATCAAAATAGGAATATATTTCTTCAAACGTTCCAATAAATTGCCTTCTGTAAAATTCATCCCACGCAGGCGCTGGGCATCGAGAATAATTTCGGCTTCATCGAGTAATGAGGGAATAAAGCGAATCCCGATTGCTATCATCAAGGGGATTTCAGCGATAAATGGGCCGAAACGCTTGAATGGGGTCAGGAAATAATCAATGGCATTGGTTAAGGATAAAGGTTCTGTCGTCAATGTTAACAACAATGATTTCATCAAGATTAAACTAAAGCGTAAAAAGGTGAAAATAGCCATTTGAACGCCTTGTTGAGTAATCGTCAACCAGCCCCATGAAAATAAAACGGTCGAACCGGATTGAAAAATCAATTGAATCATGGCAGTAAATAATAAGAGGCTGAGCATCGGGCGAACACCACGAATAAATTGGCTAAAAGGAATGCGTGAGATGCCTATTTCAAGTGCTAAAATCGCGATCAATAAGAGATAATCCCATATTGTATCGGCAAATAGCGTCAAGCCAATATATGTAAAGGTCGTTACAAATTTTGTGCGCGGATCTAAATGATGTAACCATGAATCCAATGGCAAATACCGCCCCATTACGAGTTTATCTTTCATCGGAGGCCTCCTGTATATGCATTGAGATAAAATCAGCCAATTCTGATACAGATAGTGGCAATGTTTCAATCGTCCAATCGAATGCACTAGCGACGTCACGCGCAATATCTATGACGGCAGGAGGTTTCAGTCCCGTTTGTGTGGCAAACTCTCCCCAAGTGAAGACGTCACGTGGACTGCCTTCCATGATTAATTGTCCGGATTCCATCACATAAACTTGATCAGCATATTGCGCTACCTGTTCCATTTGATGTGAAATTAAAATAATAGTCATGCCTTGTCTTTGATTTAATTCGTTAAATAATTCCAATATGTCATGTTGACCTTGGGGATCTAAGCCAATAGTTGGTTCATCCAGAACTAATATTTCTGGTTCGAGTGCTAAAATTCCTGCAATCGCAACACGACGTTGTTCGCCCCCTGATAAATCAAAAGGGGACACAGTTAAATAAGAAACATCCAATCCGACTAATTGCAATTTTTCTTGAGCAATGGTTTGAGCTTCTTTCTTTGAAATACCGTAATTCATCGGGCCGAAAATAATATCTTCTTCAACTGTTTGTCCGAATAATTGCATTTCTGGAAATTGAATCACTGTCCCGACATGACGGCGCAAGGCTTTAATATCTGAAGGTGGCGTATGCTGAGTATAGGTTTTATTACCGATGCGAATCGTGCCACTATCGGGAACTAATAAGGCATTGATTAATTTAACCAATGTAGATTTACCTGACCCGGTTGGACCAATAATTGCATTAAAAGTTCCTGACTGAATCGTCAAGGTCATCGGTGCAAGTGCTTGGACCGGATGTGCTGAATTGGCATCATAAGTGTAACTTACATTGTTGAATTGAATGTCCATAATGATTTCTTCAAACTTTCTGTATTGTTAAGTGATTCGGTAATGGTAATCCCTCTTTTAGCGAGCGCATGACGTAATTGTTCCAATACCGGCAAAGTTAAGCCATGTTCTTCGATTAATCGTAGTTGATTAAATAGTTCTTGAGGTGTTTCGACTGTCGTAATTTTACCATGCTTCATTAACACGACACGGTCACTAAATAACACTTCGTCCATATTATGTGTAATCGCGATTACGGTTAAGGATTGCAACTCGCGAATGGATTGTACTAATGATAAAATGGCTTCACGACTTGTAGGGTCGAGCATTGACGTTGCTTCATCGAGAATGAGAATCTGTGGACGAGAAGCAATCGCACTAGCAATAGCAGTCCGTTGTTTTTGCCCGCCAGATAATTGGTCCGGCGTTCGGTGCCTTAAATCCCATAAATCGACCGCTTGTAATAATGATGTGACCCGTTCATGCATTTGTTCTGTCGGCATCGCAAGATTTTCTAAGCCGAAGGCAATATCAGCTTCGACGGTACTGCCGACAAATTGATTGTCCGGATTTTGAAAGACCATACCGACGGACTGACGAATCGCAGGCAATGTCGCATTCGTTAAGGTCTGATCACCGACTTGAATCGTGCCTTCTTGCGGTCTAATTAAGCCATTGATAGCTTTAGCTAGGGTTGACTTTCCTGAACCATTCGGACCGACAAAACTAATCCATTCACCTGCCTGAATATTTAAATTGACATCATTAAGTGCAGGCTGGTCAGAAAGTCCCGGATAATAATAAGTTAGATCCTTTAATTTTATCAAGTCATGCATGCGCTTACTCCTTGTTATTTAATCTTTTTAATCATAACAAATAATGCATTCTACATCAAAATAATTATTGTGCAATATCGCAATGGATAATAATTGAAACCGCTTTTCTAATGTGATAAAATGAACATGTAAAAGGGGGAGATATTTTGAAAAAAACATTATTAACTCTATTGTCGTGTTCATTAGTATTATCAGGTCTACCTTCACATGTGTTCGCACAAACTGAGGAGTCTGCAGAAGAAACATCAGAAGTGGTATCGACTGAAGAAACAGATGCTTCAACAGAAGAAGCAGCAACGGAAGAAACAACAGAAGAAACTGCTTCAGAAGAAACATCAGAAGATACTTCAGATGATGCGACAGAAACATCAGAAGATGCTGACGCAACAGAAGAATCAGATGAAGTGGCAGAAAATGCAGTCACGATTAAAATGGGCTATACTGCACCACATGGTGATAAATCCTTTGCGGTAACCTATGTTGTGATGGATGGGGACGTAGTAACTCACGCATTTATCGATGAATTCCAATTCTTAGAAGAAGCGGAAGGCGTACCAAATAGCGGTGGTGCATTAGCTGAAGGCTATGCTGACGGTGTTGTTTTAGCAAGTAAACGTGAAAACAATGATGCGTATTCAGCAAATATGGAAGAAATCGCTGGCGCAACGCAAACATATGCTGAGAGCATGGATGCCATCCAAGAATTTGCAGAAGGCAAAACTTTAGAAGAAATCCAAGCGGCAATCGATGAATTAGCGGCATTACCTGAAGACGGTAGCCCAGCAGATGTTGTATCTGGCTCAACATTCGTTGATACAAGTGGTTATTTACAATCGATTATTGATGTAGCTGAAGAAGGCTTTGAATTCCAAGGCGTTGCACCGGAAGATCTTGAAGCAGCAGAATTTACTTATTCACTGCAACCAACAAGCCAAGATTCAGCAGTTTCATTAGTCGGGGTCTTACACGACGGTGAGACTATCTATGCTGCTGCGCAAGATGAATTACAATTCAATGCGGAAGGTGAAGGCGTACCAAATAGCGATGGTGGATTTGGTGAAGGATACGCTGAAGGCAATGTCTTAATTTCTAAATTAGAAAATGATGAAGCATATTCTGCAAACATGGAAGAAATCGCAGGCGCTACACAAACTTATTCAGAATCTTTAAAAGCAATCTCTGAAGCAGTGGCTGGTAAAACAGTTGCTGAAGTAGAAGCAATGCTTGAAGAAGTAAACAATTTAGGTGAAGAAGACAATGTGGCGGATGTTGTTTCTGGTTCAACATTTACTTCAACAAATGAATACTTAGCAGCGATTATCAATGCATTGAAATAATCGTTGGTTGAACATTGACAGAGTTTATCAATCCTAGTGATTGATCATTTGACAAAGTGGTTTAAGATTTTCGAATCTTAGACCACTTTTTTTGTTTTGTAGAATATTGCGATAAGAAGTTGCCATTGCTTCTTTACAAAATCTTCCATTAAAACATCATTCCTACTATTAGAGACTTCCGGAAATACATCCAAAAAATATTGAATACCCCGATAAACGTGATTTATTGCTAGCAAGAAAATGAAATCGATTTCGGTTAAATATTGATAAGAATCCCGTAAGATGTGCAACAAAGCCTAGCATTATAAGATTTTCAGGCGTATAATGAAATTTGTCTTTAGGTGACACTGAAGAAATATTTTTTTGGAAAGAAGGAAAGTCAATGGGTAGCAGCACAGTTACATTAGAACTATTCGGTCTGCCAATCGGATTGAATGTTCTCTTGAGTTTAATTGCCACTGTCCTTATTATTAGTCTTCTCGTTTTTTGGATGACACGGAGTTTATCCGTTACCGATCCACCGAAATCTCAACTCGCATTGGAATCATTAGTTGATTTTGTCGGGGGAATCGTCCGTGATCAAATCGGGTCATCGACACGTCCGATTTATATTGGTTTATCTCTCGCATTATTTTTATTTATACTTGTCGCGAATCTTTTGGGATTACCAATTTTAGTCGAACATCATGAAATATCTTATTGGAAGAGCCCGACCGCTGAGTTAGCTGTCACATTGGCCATGGCTTTATTGATGAATGTCATCTCGCATATTTTAGGAATGCGAGCCAAAGGAGTCGGTCATTATTGGGTCGATACTTATTTAAAGCCGAGCCCTTTCTTATTACCCGTAAAGGTAGCAGAAGAATTAATTAATATGTTAACGCTAGCGATGCGTTTATTTGGGAATATCTTTGCCGGTGAAATCCTTCTCAATTTGATAGCTCAATTGGGAAATAGTTTTGGTGTCACAACATGGCTCGTTGGTATCCCACTACAAATAGTATGGCAAGGTTTCTCTGTTTTTATTGGAGCAATCCAAGCGTATGTTTTTGTCACTTTATCCATGGTTTATTTAGCCGAAAAAGTTGAAATAGAAGAATAAAAGGAGTCATAAATTATGAATGGAATAGCAGCAGCAATCGCAATCGGTATCGCAGCCTTAGGGGCATCAATTGGTAATGGGATGGTTATCTCAAAAGCATTGGAATCAATGGCACGTCAACCAGAAATGGAGAGTCGTATTCGCTCTACAATGTTTATTGGGGTTGGTTTAATTGAGGCCATTCCAATTATGGCGGTCGTTGTCGCCTTTATCTTAGTCTTCAGTTAATTGGAGGGATTGGAATGTTATTTTCACCAACATCATTAGGAAATGCGTTAATGACGCTCATTGCCTTCTTGATTTTATTTTATGTGATTTATCGCTTTGCCTATCAACCAGTGATGAATATCTTGAATGAGCGCAAAGAATTAATCGAACAAAATCTTGAAAAAGGATCCAAAGCACAGGCTGAAGGTGAAGCAACGGTTATTGAAGCCAATGAATTAATGCAACAAGCGCGCACTGAAAGTGTGCAAATTGTTCAAGATGCACGCAAACAAGCGCAAGAAGAAAGACAACAAAGCCTTCAAGAAACAGAACAAATCATTGGTCAAATGAAGGAAGAAGCCCAATTACAATTAGAAAATGACCGTATTCAATTACGTCAAGAGATGGAAGAAGATACGATCACATTGGCGGTCGAATTGACGAAGAAACTCGTCCAAAAAGAAGTCTCAGCCCAAGAACATCAAGATGTCATTGAACAATTTATTGAGAGATTGGAAGCGAATGCCTCATGACCAATATAGAACACAATGAACACTTACAAGTCATTAAATTGGATGAAGCAAAGGACATCATCACTGAACGAACAGGTGCTGTCCATCCAATCACTATTAAAAGTGCGGTCGACTTATCTGCTGAACAAATCGAACGAATCATCAATGCGGTTCGTGATATTTCACATGAAGATTTCACACATGTGTATCATTTAGTCGATGAAGCAATGCTCATGGGTGTGAGTGTCAATACGGATTCTTTCTATTATGAATTATCCGGTAAAAAAATGTTAGAAGAATTAGCGTTCGTTATGCATGAAAGTTAAGGTGGCATTATGGAACAGAAAAAGTTAGATCTCATCCACAAAATCCAAGACCATCAATTTACAGACGAATCCGAAGATATTGGGATAGTGACTTATGTCGGAGATGGGATTGCACGGATTAGTGGCTTGCGTTCTGCAATGTATGGCGAAATGATTCGTTTCCAAAATCAATCCGTTGGGATGATTCAAAATCTCAATACGGATGAAGTGGGCGCCATTGTCTTTGGAAATTATCATGATATCAATGACGGCGAAATCGTCCATCGCTTACATCGAGTGATGGAAGTGCCTGTCGGCGATGAATTATTAGGTCGAGTCGTCGATCCTTTAGGTGAACCGATTGATGGTTTTGGTCCGATCCAAACAACAAATACGCGTCCCGTTGAAGCAGAAGCGCCAAGTATTATGGACCGTCAAAGTGTCGAAGAACCAATGCAGACAGGGATTAAAGCGATCGATAGCCTAGTCCCAATTGGTAGAGGACAAAGAGAATTGATTATCGGTGACCGCAAAACAGGTAAAACAACGGTCGCAATTGATATGATTTTGAATCAAAAAGACAAAGATGTCTTGTGTATTTATGTTGCGATTGGTCAAAAAGAATCAACGGTCAAAAATATCGCCCGTACGCTGAATGAACATGATGCGATGGATTATTCGATTATCGTCTCAGCAAGTGCGTCAAATCCATCCAGTTTGCTTTATTTAGCGCCTTATGCGGCAACTGCCATGGCAGAAGAATTTATGTATCAAGGGAAACATGTATTGATTATCTTTGATGATTTATCAAAACAAGCAACCGCTTATCGTGAAATGAGTTTATTATTAAAACGTCCACCTGGCCGAGAAGCTTATCCAGGAGATGTATTCTATCTCCATTCACGCTTACTCGAACGGGCAGCGAAATTAAATGATGATTTAGGCGGTGGCTCTATTACAGCGATCCCAATCGTTGAAACACAAGCCGGCGATATTTCGGCTTATATTCCGACGAATGTCATTTCAATTACCGATGGTCAAATATTTTTAGAAGCGAATTTATTTAATAGTGGGGTCAGACCTGCGATTAATGCGGGATTATCTGTTTCACGGGTTGGTGGATCGGCGCAAATTAAAGCGATGAAACAAGTGTCCGGAACATTACGGATCGATTTATCAAGTTACCGTGAATTAGAAGCATTTAGTCAATTTGGTTCAGAGCTTGATACACTGACACAACAAAATCTTCAAAAAGGAGAAAAAACTGTCGAGCTCTTGAAACAATCCGCTCATGTGATCATTACGGTCGCCAAACAGGTTGCTGTGCTCTATGCACTTGCCAATGGCTATTTAACAGAAATTCCTGTCCAAGAAGTCCGGACATATGAACAAGAATTGTATGATTATTTAGATATGCATCATGCGGATTTACTACAGGCAATTACAGATTCTGGTCATATTGAAGATGCTGACGCATTAGATCAAGCGATTGACGCCTTTACGACGTCCTTTGCGCAAATGCATCATGTGACCGAAACAGATTAAGAAGGAGAATGCAGAATGGGTTTAAATGATATTAAAAAACAAATGCATTCGATTTCGAAGACCGCGCAAATCACCAATGCGATGCAATTAATTTCGACAACGAAATATAATCGCATCAGTGATTCTGCGAAAAATTATCAAATTTATAGTGAACAAATCCGTCAAGCTGTCATTCGTTTAGTTCAATCTGTTAGTGATATTCAATCATTAAGTACGGATAGCTTTGTCGAAGCGGACATGATTCAATCGCATGACTTATTAATACAACGTCCGATCGAGAAAAAAGCCATCATGGTGATTACAGCAAGTCAAGGACTCGCAGGTAATTATAATGCATCTGTATTAAAAGCATTAAATGAGACACTAGCAACGAGTGATAAGGAGCATGTTCATATCATTGGTATTGGCCTTCCTGCAATCAAATACGCGCGAAAACATGGCTATTCATTGATTTTAGAAAGGGAACAAGTCTCTTCTTATCCTGATTTTGTCGAAGTACAAATCTTTATTCGCCAAATCGTGAAAATGTTTCGCGAAGGCGTCTTTGATGAATTGGTGATTCTTTATAATCGTGCGGAAAATGTCATGCAGGTTGAAACCATTCAGGAACCGCTCTTGCCATTGAGTCCTGAACAATTGATTCCTCATGATGATACAATCGTTCCCCAATCGGAATATATTGTGGAACCGGATTGGCAAACGGTTTTAGATCGTCTCCTGCCTCTTTATGTGGAATCGCAAATTTATGGTGCAATAATTGATGCGAAATCATCGGAATATTCCAGTCGAATGCAAGCAATGCGTCAAGCAACAGATAATGCGAATGAATTGATTGACAATCTCAATCAAGAATATCACCATGCCCGTCAAAAACGAATTACTAATGAAATAATTGAAATTATAAATGGCGCAAATGCGCAAGGATGAAAGAAGGAATGACATGTTAATTGGACGAATTACACAGATTGTAGGCCCTGTGGTCGATGTGCAATTTCCAATGGAATCGGATATTCCGGAAATTCATAATGCCTTAATCGTGTTTAGAACAGAAGACCCCCATGAAGTCACATCAGAAGATATGACTTTTGATGGAAAAGTCGTCTTAGAAGTAGCACTCGACTTAGGAGAAGGCGTGGTGCGTACGATTGCGATGTCGGCAACGGAAGGATTATCCCGTCATCTCGTAGTCGCTGATACCGGGACAACCATCCATGTGCCGACTGGACCAGCGACACTTGGCCGTGTTTTTAATGTCCTTGGCCAACCGATTGATGAACTCGGACCACTCGAAGGTGATTATCCGACGAAATCGATTTACCGTGACGCACCAACTTATGAGAAATTAGATAGTGACTATCAAATTTTCGAAACAGGTATTAAAGTCATTGACTTATTAGCCCCTTATTTAAAAGGTGGTAAAATTGGTTTATTCGGTGGTGCAGGAGTCGGAAAAACCGTCTTAATTCAAGAATTAATTCATAATATCGCTGAGGAATCGAATGGGATTTCCGTGTTTACCGGAGTCGGTGAACGTTCACGTGAAGGAAATGACTTAGTCAAAGAAATGCGTGAATCCGGTGTGGATAAAAAAACGGCGATGGTCTTTGGTCAAATGAATGAACCACCGGGTGCTCGGATGAAAACTGTTTTAACGGGTCTAACGATGGCAGAATATTACCGAGATCAGTTGAAACAAAATGTCTTACTCTTTGTGGATAATATTTATCGTTTCACGCAAGCTGGTTCAGAAGTATCTGCGTTATTAGGACGGATGCCTTCTGCCGTCGGGTATCAACCGACATTAGCAAGTGAAATGGGTGCGATGCAAGAACGAATCGCTTCGACAGAAGATGGTTCCATCACATCGATTCAAGCTGTCTATGTACCGGCTGATGACTATACCGACCCGGCACCGGCGACAACCTTTACTCATTTAGATGCGACAACGAATTTAGATCGCGGACTGACTTCTCAAGGGATTTACCCTGCTGTTGACCCGCTCGCTTCGACATCGGTTGCTCTCAGTGAAGAAATCGTTGGTAAGCGACATTATCGGATTGCCCGCCGTGTTCAGCAAATTTTGCAACAATATAAAGATTTACAAGATATTATTGCGATTTTAGGAATTGAAGAATTAAGTGACGAAGAAAGAGTCGTTGTCAATCGTGCGCGTCGTCTGCAATTATTCTTATCACAAAATTTTCATGTTGCTGAAGCGTTTACCGGTATTCCAGGTTCTTATGTGACGATTGAAGAAACATTGGATGGCTTTGAAGGTATTATCGAAGGCCGTTATGATCAATTACCAGAAGAGGCCTTTCGTAATGTTGGTAATATTGACATGGCTATCGAGAAAGCTAAACAACTAGGTGTCGAATTTCAAGCAGAATAGGAGTGTGAAGCATGGCTAGTGAAAGCATAAATTATATTCAAATTGCTATTTATTCTCCCGCTGGTTTGATATATAATCATCGTGGGCTAGGATGTACACTTCAAACCGAAGAAGGTGGACTGAGTATTTTACCGCGCCATGTGCCGGTTATCGTCAGTCTTGATATCGGTGCAGTGGTTGTCAAACGTCTCGATGAAATGCGTGATTTTATCGCCATTGATGGGGGCGTAGCAACATTTGAAAATAATAAGCTGACGATTATGGCAACTTATGCGATTCGAGCCCGAGATATTGATACTGCGAAGGTCGAAATCGAAAAACAAAATGCCCAAGCGGCAATGTATGATGCTGAACAACAAGACGATCACAGTGCTTATCGCCGTGCCAAAGTCGAGTTAAGTCGGGCCATTAATCAAATCAATGTGAGCCTGCAGCGTCGTCAAAATCGTTAATAACGGAGTCGATCGATGTTTTCTCAATAGAGAAAGTATTCGGTCGGCTTTTTTTAGGAGGAAAAACATGCAAAAAGAAGAATGGATTCAATATTATGATCTCACGCCGCATCCTGAGGGTGGCTATTTCAAACAAGTCGATAAATCTAGCGATGTACTAGATGAAAATGGCAAAGAAAGAGCACGCTATACGAGTATTTATTTCTTATTAACCGATGATAATCCATCTCGTTTTCACCGACTCACGGCTGATGGAATTTGGTATTTTCATGTCGGTGCACCCTTAACCGTACATATGATTTCTCCAGAAGGACATTATGAGACTGTAAAATTAGGTACGAATCCGCAAAATGATGAACAATTACAATTTACAGTGCCAGCTGGTTATATTTTTGGATCAACTGTCGATACAGCGGATTCTTATGCGCTCGTCAGTTGTATGGTTGCACCTGGTTTTGAATTTGAAGATTTTGAATTATTTCACCGCGAGGATTTATTAGAACAATATCCCCAACATGAACCAATCATTACGCATTTAACGAACTAAGCAAATAGCTAACATCGTTTACGATTGTATGTTAGGATTAGTTAGAAAACGAAATAAATTCAGAAAGTGAGTGTTTAAATGTTTGAGAAATATGGCATCGATTCCAGTAAAGGGCTGGAATTTGGTCTCTATACTTTAGGGGATCATTTTGGAAATCCAACGACTGGACAACGGATTTCACCTCAGGAACGCATTCAACAAATCATTGAAATGGCAAAACTTGCGGATCAAGCAGGCCTCGATGTTTTTAGTGTGGGTGAGAGTCATCAAGAATACTTTGTGAGTCAAGCACATGCAGTGATACTTGGAGCCATCGCTCAAGCAACAGAAAATATTCGCATTTCATCGGCATCAACGATTGTCTCAACTTCAGATCCTGTGCGCATTTATGAAAATTTTGCGACTTTGGATTTAATTTCTGGTGGTCGCGCTGAAATTATTGGCGGGAGAGCGTCGCGTGTCGGGCTTTTCGATTTATTAGGCTATGATTTGAATGATTATGAAGCCTTATTTGAAGAGAAATTTGACCTACTCAATCTTATCAATGATAACCAAGGCGAGCCGATCAATTGGGAAGGGGAATTCCGAGCACCATTGCGTGACGCAGTCGTCTTACCAGAACCGATTCAAGAAAAGCTACCAATCTGGCGAGCGGTAGGTGGACCTCCTGCTTCTGCCGTTAAGGCCGGCCTAAAAGGGGTACCGATGTATCTTGCAGGATTGGGTGGGCCCATGGTCACTTATAAACGAACGATTGACGTATACCGTGAAACATTGCGTCAGAGTGGCTACAATCCTGAAGAATATCCGGTCGCTGTGGCTGGTTTCTTATTGATTGCCGACGATAGCCAACAAGCCTTGAGACAATATTATCCGCATATCAATGAAGGGATGCTACGGACAAATGGTCAAGGTTTCCAAAAACGTGCGTTCGCACAAGGTGTGGATCCGCGCAGTATTATGAATATCGGCAGTCCACAACAAATCATTGAAAAGATTCTCGCACAACATGAATTATTTGGTCATCAACGTTTTGTCGGCCAAATGGATTTCGGTGGCGTACCATTCGATGTTATTATGAAAAATATCGAAATCATTGGCAATGAAATATTACCAGCGATTCGAAAATATACAAAACCAGATCAGGAGGAAAAATAATGAAAGTTATTGGACTATCTGGATCCATCGTCGGAAAAAATACGAGCACCGCGATGAAAGAAGTCGCCAATGCCGTGAACGATCATTATCCAGAAATTGAATTTGAACTCATTGATTTAGCAGATTTATCTGTTGAATTTGCGGACGGGCGGCATTACCAAGATTATGATGGGGATACTGGATATCTTATTCAACAAATCATGTCTGCGGATGCATTAATTATTGGAACGCCTATCTTCCAAGCATCTATTCCCGCGACATTGAAAAATGTTTTTGATTTATTGCCTGAAGAAGCATTGCTCGATAAAGTGGTCTCATTGCTGATTACGGCAGGTTCATCGAAGCATTTCTTTGTCGCCGAAACACAAATCAAACCGATTTTATCTTATTTAAAAGCGACAATTGTACAAAAATATTTATTTATTACGGGTCAAAATTTCTTTAATGGCGAATTGATTGTGGATGATATCTATTTCCGTATTCAAAATCTCATCGAAGACACAGTGCTGACAGTGGAAGCGCAGCAATCTCTGATCGAAGCACGAGACGCTAAATATGACTTTTAATCATAATAAAATAAAACCAGCATGCGGTATAATCCGCATGCTGGTTTTATATTGAAGAGTGTAAGATATATTTATTCTTCAGTTTTTTTATTGACACCGACAAAACGTCCTTGTTGATCGAAGAAATAAGGATAAGCTAGATAGACAGCAATGACTGATGTGATGGTGGCCGTCGAAATCATCATGAAATAGACCATGATTTGATACATAATCGCATCCATCGGCATCGTTCCAGCTAACATCATCCCCGTCATCATTCCTGGAAGAGTCACTAAACCGACGGTTCGGACACTATCAATTGTTGGCTGCAAGGAACCTTTGATGGTTTCTTGAATAATTTCTTTGGATGCTTGTTTCGTTGTCGCACCTAGTGCAAGCTTCTCGTTGACAGATTGACGTTTGTCCCGGTATAACATTGTTAAATTGCGAAAAGTTAAGCCGATGATGCTCATCCCATTTCCAACGAGCATCCCTGTTACCGGTATGAGTTGGGAAGAAGAAAATAGCAATGTACCAGAGAGAACGAGAATCACAATTGCTACCATTGTCCCAACTAATATTGCAATGAGCGATATTTTAAAAGCATTAGGAATCCCATTGGCACGCTTGCTAGCATTGTAGGCAGCATTAGCAATCATCACTAATATTACACCGAGTGTGACCAATTTTGAATCCCATTGGAAGACATAGGTTAAAATGAAACCAGCTGCTACCAATTGAATAATCATGCGGGCTACAGCGATAATTAATTCTTTGTTCAGACCTAATTTCTCTTTAGAACTAATCGCCATCGCAATTAACACAAGGGAAAAGGAAAAGACTAAAGAAAGTGGGGTAATTACTAAATCATGCATTGGTTCTTACCTCCTCGGTATTGTGTTGTATATTTTCAATCGTTCCTTGTTCAGATAAATAAATTTGTTGTTTAGATAAATTTTGTTCATCTTCATTATGACTAATCCAAAGCATCGTCATTTGATGTTCTTCGACAAAATCAAAGAGAAAATGCCATAAATTGTCACGTGTCGCATGATCTAAGCCACTGGTAATTTCATCCAATAATAATATTTCAGGTGGATAGAAGAAATGGCGAATGAGCGCAATGCGTTGTCTCTCTCCCCCTGATAAACTCTCAATATCTTTATCTAAATTAAGATAATCTAAGCCAACTTTTTCCATAAAATGCAAAGCTTGTTTCTCATCAAAGGATTCATCACGAATATCTGAAGGGAAGCTAAGATTATCGCGAATCGTCTCTCCAAATAATTGAGGCGATTGATGCACATAACTCACTTGTTGACGATAATCAGTATATTCATAAGTATTTTGATTTTTATCTTTAAAACGAACGGTTCCTGTTGACGGTTCTAACAATCCGGCAATTAATTTTAAAATGGTACTTTTACCACTTCCTGAGGGGCCGTTAATACTTGTATGTTGCCCTTGATCGACCGTAAATTGTATATCTTGAACAATCGTTTGATCGTCCGGTGTAAATGATAAATCATTTACTTCTAATAGAGTCACATTGATTCCTTCTTTCATTATGATTTCTTCTATTCTAACATATTAAATAGAAAGATTCTAACTTTAGAAACATTCTAAATGTTTTGCTAAGAAAAAGTATTTTTTCTAATGGAAACGGTTAATTATTTCTAATAGGGAGGACTATGTTATAATAAACAATGGTTTTGTGCGTCGTGTGATAAAAAATTGAAAGTGAGGCGATGAATCATTGGATAATTATTCTTTTCCGATTAATCCAGACTGGACAAATGAAGAAATTGTTCATGTAGTGAATTTTCTAGCGGCGGTGGAACAAGCGCATCGAGAAGGGATTTCTCGTGAAGAATTGGTCCCATTGTATCGTCAATTTAAGACAGTTGTCACGAGTATTAGTGGTGAAAAACAATTAGATAAAGCATTCAAGAAACAGTCAGGTTATTCAATTTACGCCGTCACTAAGCAATTAAAACATTCCACACCAACAAAGATTCAAGTATAAGGAAGTGATCACATGCATACAAAAAGACAAGCAATGATTGTTGATTGGTTAACAGAAGTCGCAGATAAATTACGGGATTCTTTCAAGCAAGATATTAAAATCAGCCAAAAGTCTTCACGCTATGATTTGGTAACTGAAATGGATCGGTGGGCCGAATCTTATTTAGTTGATAAAATTCGCCATCATTATCCAGAGGACTTTATTATTGGCGAAGAAGGCTGTGGTGACGATGTTAAGACAACAGAGGGTACTATTTGGGTTATTGATCCGATTGACGGCACTTTAAATTTTGTGAAATCACAAAATTATTTTGCGATCATGGTGGGAATTTTTGAAGATGGAGAACCTGTCGAAGGTTATATTTACGATGTCATGCAAGATGATTTATATGTTGGGATAAACGGTTCTGGTGCTTATTGTAATGGTAGGCCGATTCAAAAACCACAGGATGTCAGTTTACGTGACTCTCTCATTATCGGGAATGTCTCACATTTTATTGAAGATCGCATGAATATGCAGGCATTGGCACAAGAATCAATCGGTGTACGGAGTATCGGTTCAGCTGCATTACAATCGCTCAGCGTCTTTAAAGGGGAAGCGTCCTTGTACTTTTCAATCGGACTCGAACCTTGGGATTTAGCTGCACCCGTTGTGATTGCTGAAGCCCTAGGTTTAAAAGCTACGGATTATACAGGTGCACCATTATCGATATTAAAACGTCAACCCGTATTAATCGCAACACCCCAAGCACACAAAGAAGCATTAACGATTATTAATCAAACGAATCATTGAGGAGAATTGAATGAATTATAGAGAAAACATTAGAAATATCGCAATTATCGCCCATGTTGACCATGGGAAAACATCTTTAGTGAATGAATTATTATCTCAATCAGACACTTTAGATACGCATATGGAATTAGATGACCGTGCCATGGACAATAATGATATTGAAAAAGAACGTGGCATCACGATTCTAGCTAAAAATACAGCCGTAGATTATAAAGGAACACGCATAAATATTCTAGACACACCAGGCCATGCGGACTTTGGTGGTGAAGTCGAACGTATTATGAAAATGGTGGATGGCGTTATCTTGGTCGTTGACTCTTATGAAGGAACGATGCCACAAACACGTTTTGTTCTAAAAAAAGCGTTGGAACAAGGACTTGTTCCGGTCGTGGTCATTAATAAAATCGACAAACCAACGGCACGTCCTGAAGCAGTCGTGGATGAAGTACTCGAATTATTTATTGAATTAGGGGCAGATGACGATCAAATCGAATTCCCAATCGTCTATACATCTGCTTTGAATGGAACATCAAGTTTATCTGATGATCCAGCAGACCAAGAAAAAACGATGGATCATGTCTTTGACTCAGTGATCGAACACATTCCTGCACCGATCGACAATAGTGATGAACCGCTTCAATTCCAAGTATCACTACTGGATTATAGTGACTATTTAGGACGTATCGGGATTGGACGAGTGTTTAGAGGAACCATCAAAGTGGGCGATAGTGTGACACTACTTAAAAATGATGGCAGTTCCAAAAATTTCCGTGTTTCTAAACTATACGGATTTTTCGGATTAAATCGTGTCGAAATCGAAGAAGCAAAAGCTGGTGATTTAATCGCTTTATCTGGTATGGACGATATTTTCGTCGGCGAAACTGTCGCAGACTCCAATCATCCAGAACCGATGCCAGCATTACATATTGATGAGCCAACTTTACAAATGACTTTTAGAACGAATAATTCTCCATTCGCTGGACGAGAAGGTAAATTTGTGACTGCACGTCAAATTGAAGATCGTTTAGCACGTGAAATTCATACGGACGTTTCCCTAAAAGTAGAACCTGGTGAATCTCCAGATGCCTTTATAGTATCGGGTCGTGGAGAATTGCATTTATCAATTTTAATCGAGAATATGCGCCGTGAAGGCTTTGAATTACAAGTTTCGCGCCCTCAAGTAATCATCCGTGAAATTGACGGTGTCAAATGTGAACCATTTGAACGTGTTCAAATCGATACACCAGACGAACATGTCGGTAGCATTATCGAAGCACTCGGACAGAGAAAGGCAGAAATGGCCGATATGGTTGCTAATGGAAATGGTCAAACGCGTTTGATCTTCTCTATTCCAGCACGTGGCTTGATTGGTTTTTCAACAGAATTCATGTCCTTAACACGTGGATATGGAATTATCAATCATACTTTTGATGAATACCGTCCTTATATCAATCAACCAATCGGTCGTCGCCGTAATGGGACACTCGTATCAATTGATACAGGGCAAGCGACAACATATAGCATTATGAATTTAGAAGATCGTGGTACCATCTTTGTCCAACCAGGTCAAGAAGTGTATGAAGGCATGATTGTTGGCGAGAATAATCGTGAAAATGATTTAACTGTCAATATTACTAAAGCCAAAGCATTAACGAATGTGCGTTCTGCAAATAAAGACCAAACATCAGTCATCAAACAACCGAAAGTGATGACATTAGAAGAATCAATCCAATTTATGGATGATGATGAGTATTGTGAAGTAACACCAGAAAGTATTCGTCTACGTAAACAAATACTTAATAAATCTGAACGTGAAAAAGCCTCTAAAAAAGAGAAAAAAGCATAATCTAACCACAAGCATTATACTAGTTAAAGGCTTTCAATGATGTTATGATTATTATAGAACAATTAAGGAGGAAGATAATTATGACATTTAAATTGCCAGAATTACCTTATGCGACAGATGCGTTAGAACCGGTTATTGATAAAGAAACTATGGAATTACACCATGGTAAACACCACAATACTTATGTTACCAATTTGAATAAAGCGGTCGAAGGAACAGAATGGGCAGACAAATCGATTGAAGAAGTTGTTGCCAATCTTGACCAAGTCCCCGAAGATATTCGTACTGCTGTACGTAATAATGGTGGAGGACACTTGAATCACAATCTATTCTGGGAAGAAATGCAGTCTCCATCTGACAATAATGAAATTCCAGCAGATCTCGCTGAGAAATTAACGGAAGCATTTGGATCAGTGGACGAATTTAAAGAAAAATTCGAATCTGCAGCAACTGGTCAATTTGGTTCAGGTTGGGCATGGTTAGTGGATAATAATGGTACACTTGAAGTAGTGGGTACGCCAAATCAAGATAATCCTATTACAGATGGTAAGAAACCATTATTAGGTATCGATGTTTGGGAACATGCGTATTACTTAAATTACCGTAATGTTCGTGCAGACTATGTAAAAGCATTCTGGAAAGTTATTAATTGGGATGTTGTCAAAGAACGTTTAAATGGCTAATTAATCAGCCTCTAACATGCAAAGAGACCACCGAATATTGATGTGACCCCCTAAATCCGGACACGGATTAGGGGGTACTTTTATGTCAAATTATGACTATGAAGTTAAATTAATGGTTGTGAGAGAAAATTTAGAAGGATATGGAAGAAAATATTTATCCAAGAAATATGGTATAAAA
>JBHWOV010000169.1:0-18895 GCA_043424535.1 Aerococcaceae bacterium | reverse complement strand
TTCATGGTTCACACTAATAAAAGCATTGTTTGTCTCCATTAATCAATTCGTATCATTTCGAACACGATGCTCAGCCAAAATAAAAAGCCAATCCTATGATTTAGGATTGGCCTTACTTAATAAACTACACCCAGAGGGAATCGAACCCCCATCTCAAGAACCGGAATCTTACGTGATATCCATTACACTATGGGTGCCTAACTTCTTTATTGTATCGTATTATAGCCCCTATTTCAAGTAGGCATCAGCCGAGTAATGAATGAAGTTTGCACCCTGATTGATTCAGGAGATTATTCCAAATAACCACCGGTTGCTAATAATTGAAAGACCGTCGTTTTCGTCTCATCGGGGAAACGCTCTTCCACAGCAATGAGTCCATATTTCGGAGCATAATAATGATCAAATTCTTGATTTCCTTTTTGTTCACGAATGACGATTACATTTTCATAAATCGCCCCATTCATTTCTAAGGAATCAATCTTTCCTTGAACAGTCATTTCTGACGCATTGTTTTGTCCACCTTGAAAAGTCATCCCGATCGATACATTCATTGGAAAGACTAAACTAGACCGTGTATCATTGGCTACGTCGGTATAACGTAAATCTTGTACTTCCATATAATCCGCAAAACGTGCCAATTCGTACAAGCCTAAATCGGTGACCTGATAAACAATCGCGGTTTGCGTATGATCGGTAATTGCTACGATTTGGAATTTTCCTTCTGCATCGCGATTAAATTCTAAAATCATACTGCTATCTGAATAATTCTTTTGATCGCCTTGATAATTATATTCAATAAAATGTTCAAATGGCACATAAGGTTTCAGCGAGAGTGTGGACTGATCTGTTTCTTGTGCAGATGCCGTCCATACATTTCCTTGAGCACACATTAAGAAGGTAATGAGTAATAAGAACAACACAGACCAATCTAATACTGGATGTTTTTTTACACTGTTCATTCAATTCCTCCTTTTGCTCAATATTTTCTATTATTAATTTATCAGATAAATGTGAAAAAATAATGAAAAAACACCAGCTTTTCACAATAAATCTAAATTAATTTAATCTGACAAAGGATGCATATACTAGATAATAAAAATAACCAATTTTCAGTAAGTGATATTTTACCGAAAATTGGTTATTTAATTTCATTTGAAAATATTCATGATTTATCGAATCATTTTGCGAGCAGATGAATTTAATCTGCCATTTCTGAATCCAGAAGGGATTCTATTTCCTTACTCGCAGCTAGAAAATGTTTTGGTCGATCAATCGGTGCACGGCCTTCGACAATTTGACCGATTACTTCCAAACAAACATACCAACCAGCAATGTCCCGTGCGGTATGCTCTGTCACTTCTGGAACCCATTCTTCAAATTGTAATAATGTCTGGTCAGGGGATTGTTCAATTAAATTGAAACTCACTAAATGGTCCCCCGATTCGCCCCAAGTGAAGCTTAATTCATGAGGCGCTTCAAGATCAGTGATTAAATAGCGGGCAATCTCTTCATCGTCTAAAATAAATGAGATACTCCCACCAGCTTTTAGTTCATTGATATGTAATTCATTGAACCATTCCTTAATTTTATCATTTTCAGTTAAGACAGACCATATTTGTTCAACTGAAGCATCTATTTCAGCTTCTAAGCGGATTTCTCGGCCATGTTGATGTTCAACATCTTCTAATGGCGAGTGATGATCATGATGGTCATGTCCACACCCATCATGATGATGGGATACTGTTTCTTTGTTATCTTTCATAAATTCTCCTTAGTCGAAATTTGGTTTATAAATCTGGCGACGATCTAATGCGAAGATTTGCGCTGAAAAATCGCCTTTTTCTGTTTGCGCAAGCGCATTCGAAATCATATTCATTTTCGCATCCATATTGTCAATATGATGAATAAGTTCTGCTTCCATCAATTGTGGCATCACTGGACTACCATAATCTAATTGACCATGATGGGATAAGACAACATGTTTCAATAAAATGATGGCTTCATTTTCGTCCGGATTAATTCCTAATTGAATACTGGCGCGGTCAATTAATTCATCCATAATGACAATATGTCCCTGCAATTTTCCACGCAATGTATATTCTGTAGATAATACACCACTTAATTCAATGGTTTTCCCGATATCATGAAGAATAATGCCCCCAAATAAGAGACTCTCATTCAATTCAGGATAAATATTCTTCAATTGATCCGCAATCCGGAGCATCGTAATCGTGTGTAAACTCAGACCACCTGCTACTGCATGATGCATCCGTTTAGCAGCAGGATAGCTGAAGAAATCTTCGGCATGATCATTGAGAATGCGTCGAACTACCCGTGAAATATTCGGTTCATGAATCCGATACAAATAATCATTGAGAACTTCCTTTAATTCATCTGTACTCTCATCAATCGATTCGACATAAATCTTTGGATCATTTGGTTCATCGACTTCTGCTAGGCGAAGCGCTTCAATTTTAACTTGCGGTTGGCCATTATAAGTATCCCGGCGTCCTTTTAAGAAGACAACGCGACCGGGTTGAAAGCGTTCAATCTCATCTTCTTTCGCAGACCAATACATGCCGTCCATTGATCCTGATTTATCTTGAAATCGAAACGCAATGAAAGGATTGCCATTACGAGCTGTGCGCAAGTCTGCTGCTTTTATCAGGACAAATATCCCAAATTGAGCTCCTTGTTCGACATCATATAATAAAGTCATAGTCTCCTCCTATTGTTGTTCATTTTGTGGTTCATTTATTTTCGTTAAATCAAGCCATTGATCTTCTCTAAACATTTCCAATACTTGTTCATCAAAGGTAAAGTATAGCACTTGCATCTGAGTACTTAACTCTTCCAAAACGCGGTACATGCTCATTTTACGCATTTCATCAAAATTAACAAAGGCATCGTCAATAATAATCGGCATTTTAACGAGTTCCTTAGCACTAATAATAAAGGCTAAGCGCAATGCTACATATAATTGTTCCAATGTCCCTTGAGACAATTCATACGGTTCAAAAATAACATCGCTATGATGCACCACACGAATATTCTTTTTATTGATTTTGACTTGTTTATAGCGTCCATAACTCAATTTTTCAAAGATTTCCGTCGCATATTCCGTCATCTCAGGTAAGGGATTATCCAGCCCTTTTCTTAAGGTTTGATAGAGCATTGCCATTCCCATGCGTTTTTTACCCCAAGTAAGAATTAAATCACGAATTTCAGCTTCTTTATCAGCTAATGACTGACCTAACAATTGTACTGTTCCATCGCGTTCCATCCGGCGTACTTCTGCTGTCAAATCAGCGCGGCGACTACGATGGGGTTCCAATTCCTGACGAATCGTATCTAACTCTTGACGTATTTTTTGATAATCTTCGGTTAATTGTTGCTTGCTTTCAATCGCATGAAGGGCGTCAAGATGATCTTGAGTTTGTTCTTGATACAAGGCAAGTTCTTTGTTCAATTGCTGAATTTGTTCATTGACTTGTAATTTATGATTAAATGTTTCCATTGAGTCACTATTTGTTTCTTCAAAGATATTTTGAATCGTTTGTTCATGTTCTTTGATTGTTTGTTTGCTTTGTTCAATGGACTCTTTGGCTTCTTGAATTTGACGTTCTAATTGTTTAGCCTGTTGTTCAGTTAATGCCAATTCGGCTTCCATTTCTTCATGATGCCTAATAATCGCCCTTGTATTGACTTCATCCAATGGAAATCGTTCTAATAAAGGACGAATCGTTTCTTTCCATTGATTGACTTCAAGCGCTAATTCATCTAATTGTTCGCGGTATTCCTCAGCTTGTGTCTTCGCATCATAATATTCTTCTACCGGATTTGTCTTCAGCACTAATTCAAAATCAGCCGTCGGATAGAAACCTAGATGGGTTAACCATTGAAGGGCCTGCTCTTTTAAGGCTTCTTCTTTTTTTCCTAAATTATCCAATTGCGTATCACGAGCCGTGATTTGTTCACCTAAACTCTTGGAATGATCAATATAATGTTTTTCATCTTGTTGCAATTGATCCAATTTAGTGATGATTGGACTATAGTTGAAAGCATCATATAATTTACGATGTTTACTGAAAATAAAAACACTATAAATCACACCAATCACAATGAGTACGCCAGCTAAAATCAACAGATTTTGTGATGAGTCGGCCGCTCTTAATTGTTGAATCATCGCAATGGTACCCACTACGATGAAAATCGCTCCCAAAATATAATCTTTCAGTGACGTTTCTTGAACGAGGCGTTCTTCATCATTTAAACGCTGACTCTCTAAAGAAACAATCTGTTGGCGGATCATCGTACTATAGCTTTGTTGTTCTTTACGTTGATCAATGAAGAAGCGGCGTTCCGCATGCGTGTCATCGCTCGCTTTTTGGGTCTCATCCATTTCCTTATAAATGGCTTGCCCTTCTTCAATTTGCGCATCATAAGCCGCTTTATCTGGGATTCTATCCGGATAAAATTGACTTTTGGTCGCAATAGTTTGCAGTTGATTTTGTTTATCAACTAGAAGACGCGTGATATGTTCAATATCTGATTGCGTTTCTTTAATCTCATTCGTCTTCTTCATCCATTGAACCCGTTCTTCTTGATGATTCCTTGCCCAATTCAAACGGGTCAAATCATCAATTTGTTGTTGATATTGGCGGATTCTTTCTTCATTTTTTACACATTGTGTTTGATTTTCTTGAATCATTTGGTTGGCATAGGCAATTTGCGTTGGTGCCTCGGGCTCAATTTCGGTCCACTCTAAATCTTTTAATTGTTTTTCAGTTTGGATTTGTTTTAAATAAATGTCATACCGTTGCATCAATTGATCTGTTTCAATACGTTTCGCATCTGTTTCTTCTAATGATGCATTCAATTGTTCAATCGTTTCAATTTCTTGATCTAATTGTTGCACTAATGAATTGTAAGACGCATTATTTTTTTGGGCTTCTTCCATCTTTTCAGCTAATGATTGATATTCATTCAAAGCCTTATTTAAAGTTGGATTCGATCCTTGCGGACGATACAATGCGTCGGATTCTTTTTCCATATCTTTGGCGATCGTTAAGAATTTATCCGACCCCATCGTTCCAATACTTAGAAAATAATCATTTAATTGATCGGCGCCGACATTTGATAATTCTTGGAGATTTTGCAGGGTGAAACTATAAAAATTATCGAATAATGTCTCATCTAAGCCACCCAATATTTGATCCAATACCGCATCATCATAGACTTCGCCATCTGGCGATGTTAATGAAAAGTCCGTTGCGGTTCGCTCAACCCAGACATCGCCAACATGTGTATCTGTTAATAGGAGTCGGCCTCCATAAGCATCAGAATGTTTTGGTTCAAAACGATTGATTTGATTTTTACGGCGTCTTTTACTTGGAAAACCAAATAAGATACTCCGAATAAAGGACTGAATCGTCGATTTTCCTGATTCATTCGGTCCATACAATATTTGCATCTCATCATTTAAATCAAAGTTTTGTTGCACCCATTTGCCATAGCCATAGATTTCTAAACGTTTAATCTTCATCTTCAATCACCTCGAATGCTAAACTAAATTGTTGATTCAGTGACTGTTTGGCTGTTTCGATGACTTCCTCTTTTATCGCTGGGTCATCCTTCATCTCAGGTAACCATCGACGCATCACTGCATGATTGAAGACATCGCCCATCACTTGTTGATAGTGTTCGTCCTCATGCATCTGCTCGGTAATTCGTTGGAACGATTCATTGAGTGCCGGATCATAATCAAAGCGAATCCCTTCGATATCCGAGGCCATGATCACTTTTCTAATTGCCACAAATAAATGATCCGTAAAGCGAACTTCCAATGCTTGCATTAATTCATTCTTTTCGATTTGTTCCTGTAATTGGGGTGATAAAAGATCTGAATCGCGTAATGTCACTGTGAGAATATAAGATTGTTGTGTTGCTTGTTGTTCTGTCTGAAAATTAGCCATCGCTTCTTCAACAGATTTCACAATGTCAGACGCTTGATCTTCTGCATGACAGAAAACATCAACATCTTGCCAGACAATCTCTGCCAGTGAAATGAATTCTTTCTCAATTTGGCCTTGTTCCTTTAATTCAATCACATACCCGCCACGGTCACCCATTTCATTATGATGACGACCTTGGGGAGTCCCACTATATAAAATCGTTGGCGCTTCATGAAGCTCCAATACTTGATGAATATGCCCTAAAGCCCAATAGTCATAATTTTTATCGGCCATATCTTGCACTTCAAAAGGCGCATAATGATTATTCTCGCCTCGCTTCACATCACCATGTAATAAACCGATGGTCCAATCCGTTTCACGAGGATTCTGCGGATATTCTGCCACCATATCTTCCGTAATCCACTGTTCATTATAGCTAAAGCCATAAAAACGGACGCTTTCACCATTTTGTAAGGTAAGATCATAATGCGTCACTTCTTGTTCGGTGAATTCATGCACATTTTCAGGATAATGCACCTGATATTTAGAAGGATTCAAATAATCATGATTGCCATGAATCATCACCACGGGAATCCCCGCCTCATTCAAACGCTCAAATTCTCGAACTAAATAGGACTGTGCATAGATTGTTTGATGGGCAGCATCATAAACATCACCCGCAATAACGATAAAGTCTAATTGAGCTTCAATCGCATAATCTACTGCTCTTTTAAATGCGAGATAGGGTGCATTCACAAAATTGTGATGTAAATGGCTTAAATGCTTGGATATTCCAATAAAAGGACTATCTAAATGTAAATCAGCTAAGTGCATAAATTTCATCAAATCACCTCTTTCTATTAAATAAAACCAACTAAAGAAAACTCGTTGAGCTTCTCTAGCTGGTCATTCACTCGCTAATTATTGATAAATTTCAGATAATGGTTTCGTGATAATATTATTAATATCATCGAACACTTGGCTCATTTGTTGTTCGGCCAACATTAATTGATTAATGTTTTCATCGGCTGAAATCTCTTGTGACATCGATTGTAATTCTTGAATTTCTTCTTCAGATGGTTGTTCACCACTCATCGCTTTTTGTTGTAATTCAGCACTTGTTTGTCTGAATTTTTCGAACAATTCGTGTGAAGCATCATTCGCTTTAATTTGAGCATACGCATCTTGCAATGCTTTATAAGCTGGCAATTCGCGAATATCTCTTTCTAATTGATTCGCGGTATCATAAATATTTACTTGTGACATTCAATCACCCTTTCATTATCTTCTATAATATCAAATTTAGCCCCTTAATATCAATCAATACTATATAAATAAATCAATTATTTTATTAACGCCGTTAAGTTAACCAATCTTAAAATGGTAAGTCCCATTGACTCATCCATTGCCGGCCTTGTTGCCATAATTGTTGGGCACCTTGTTCAACTTCTTGCCAAATTTGACCCCCATTTTCATTGAGCCATTGGATGGCTTGATCCAATCGTTCACCCGTCTGTTCTTCCCATGATGTTTCAGACACAGGATTTGTATCGAGAGAGGTCTGCGACGCATTGGTCACTGTGAATGGTGTTTGCGGTGAAACACTCATTAATTGCGTCGTCTGTTGATTAAATAATTGGCCCATTCCTTGCGGCATCAGACTATCCAGCGATTCGCCGCCTAATTCATCGAGACCAACCCATGTCGCAATGACAAAGTCAGGTGTATAGCCCACTAACCAACGGTCACGGGTTTCCATACTGCCATCACCGACTTCTGTACTTCCCGATTTACCGGCGATTTGACCATAATCAGGTCCTGCACCATAACTGGTTCCATAGCCACCAAATGTATCGAGCATCATACTCGTCATATCAGCAGCCACATTTTTCGTCATCACCATATGACGATTCGGCCGTTCATTACTATATACTTCATTTCCCTCAGGATCTTCGATGCGACGGATAAAGGCACTTTCATGACGTACCCCTTTATTCGCAAAGGCTTGATAAGCTCCAGCCAATTCTTGAACTGTCACCCCTTTGGAGAAGGCACCTAATGCCAAGGTCAAGCTTTTATCCTCATCAAGGACAGGAATACCAAATTGTTTCAATTTTTGAACTGACTTATCAATGCCTAACTGATCCATCAAATAAACAGCGGTTGTATTTTTACTTTGAGCAAGTGCATACCAAGTTTCCACTTCGCCACTTGGTTCGGTTTGGCGGTCATAATTTTCTGGCGTATAGTCATTCGACCCATAGCCTTGAACGACATCTGGTAAATTAGAATGCATATTATAGCCCGCTTCCAGTGCTAGAACATAAACAGCTAGGGGTTTTATCGTTGAACCAGGAGACCGTCGCATATCCGTTGCTCGGTTAAAGCCACGATAAGTATATTCGCCGCGTCCACCATAAACGGCCGCAACGCCACCGGTTTCACTATTGAGAACAATGCTGGCACTTTGCACTGCCGGGTCTTCTTCTCCAGAATCCGGGAACATCCAATCATTTTCATAAGACGCATCAATCGCATTTTGATAGCTTGTATCTAAATGCGTATAAATTTGATAGCCTTTGGATAATAAATCATCTTCCGGTATCCCTGCGACTTCAACGGCCTCATTAATGACCGCATCAAAATAATATGGATATGTATAATTATCTTCAGCATAATAATTATCATACAAAGTAATGCCTTGTTGTTGTAGATAAGAAACATCATCCATACTTAAGATACCTTGTTCACCCAGGGATTCTAAAACGACATTGCGTCGGTCGATTGCTGCTTCATAGTCATCAATCGGATTAAAAATACTTGGTCCTTTTAGCATACCGGTTAAAACAGCACTCTCATTCCAATTCAGTGAACTAGCAGAATGCCCAAAATATTTCTGGGACGCATCTTCTACTCCCCAGACACCATTTCCGAAATAACTGTGATTTAAATACATCTCCAATATTTCGTCTTTAGTGTAAGTTTTTTCAATTTCAAGGGCGAGAAATAATTCCTTAAATTTCCGTTGCATCGTCTGGTCTTGGGTTAGGAAAGCGTTTTTTGCTAATTGTTGAGTCAGCGTACTCCCTCCACCACCCGAAGTGTCTCGGTTAATTACTAAACGCACTGCTGCCCTTGCCATCCCGCGCAAGTCATAGCCATTATGATCATAAAAGCGGCGGTCTTCTGTATTAATGACTGTTTGAATCATGGGATCAGCAATGGCATCAATACTGACATAATTTCCTTTTTGACCATTTAATTTTCCAACAGGTTCATTATTGACCGAATAAATAATGGTCTCACTTTTCAATGCATCTTGTAAGGTATTGACACTGGTTGTTTTAGCCAGAATCACAAGATAAGTACTTAGTACTAAGGCAATGGATAGGCCAATAAAGATTAACCATTTCCAACCTCGATAATATCTCCATAAAATTTTTGTATTTTCCCAGAGCTTCTGCCACTGGGGTCTTCGTTCGTTAAATGTGGTCATGCCACACCTCCCATAGTTTAGACAATGTATTACTAATTGTTTATTCAGTTTACCAAATAATTGTGGAGATTCCATGAAAAATATCCGTTTTGTTCTGTATGCAATTACCAATGTCTGCAAATTTATCTGCTCAAATGGAAGATAACCATAAAAAGACCTGAATGCCAATGACATTCAGGTCTTGATATAATTAATTTATTGATTAAATATCAGCTGTTGCTTCAGCAACCAATGCAATCACTTCTTCATTGGTTGTACATTGATTTAATGCAACATCAGCTAATGCTTCCATATCTGATTTATTCAATTTAGTGAATAAATTACGTGTTTTCAAGATACTTGAAGCACTCATAGAGAATTCATCTAAGCCTAAGCCGAGTAAAATTGGCGCTGCGATTTGATCGCCGGCCATTTCTCCACACATACCTGTCCATTTACCTTCAGCATGCGCCGCATCAATAACATTTTTGATCAGACGTAAGATTGAAGGATTATATGGTTGATACAAGTAAGAAACACGTTCATTCATACGGTCAGCTGCCATTGAATATTGAATTAAATCATTCGTTCCAATCGAGAGGAAATCAACTTCCTTCGCGAATTGATCCGCTAAAACAGCTGCTGCAGGAATTTCAACCATAATTCCGACTTGAATATCCTCAGAGACAGCAATGCCTTCTGCTAATAATTCAGCTTTTACTTCTAATAAGATTTTTTTAGCTTCACGGAATTCTGGTAAAGTCGCAATCATTGGGAACATGATACGCAATGCACCGTGAACAGATGCACGTAATAAAGCACGTAATTGTGTCTTAAACATATCTTGTTGATCCAATGAAATACGAACGGCACGGTAGCCTAAGAATGGGTTCATCTCTTCAGGTAAATCAAGATAAGGTAATTCCTTATCCCCACCGATATCCATCGTCCGGACAACGACTGGTTTACCTTCCATCGCTTCTAAAACGGCTTTATATGCTTCATACTGCTCATCCTCTGTTGGGAAGTCAGCTGAATCCATATAAAGGAATTCTGTACGATACAAACCAATTCCTTCAGCACCATTATTGACTGCACCTTCAGCATCCTTTGGCGTACCAATATTGGCCGCTAATTCAACATGATGGCCGTCTTTGGTGACAGTTTCTGCGTCAACCAATTTCGCCCATTCAGCTTTTTGTTGCTCATAAGCTTGAGCTTTTGCATTATATGTCTCAATGTCTTCTGGTGTTGGATTGGTAATGATTTCGCCTTCTAATGCGTCGACGATAATCACTTGACCATCCGCAACACTTTCTAAAATTGAGCCTGTTCCAACAATCGCTGGAATTTCTAATGAACGCGCCATAATCGCTGAATGCGATGTGCGTCCACCAATATTTGTGACAAAGGCCTTAACAAATTGTTTGTTAAGTTGTGCCGTGTCACTCGGTGTTAAATCGTGCGCAACCACAATCACTTCTTCATTAATTGTCGCTGGGCTCGGTAATTTCACACCTAATAAAGCAGCCATTATCCGTTCGGATACATCGCGAACATCGGCCGCTCTTTCCTGCATGTATGGATTATCTTCCATTGATGAAAACATCATCACGAACATGTCAGAGATTTCCTTCAATGCTGCTTCGGCATTGATTTTTTCATCTTCAATTTTCGTTTTGACTTGCCCCACAAATTCTGGGTCAGATAAAAACATCAAATGCGCATCAAATACTTGCGCTTCTTCTTCACCGAGAGACTCAGCCGCTGTATCACGGATATCCGTAATTTCAGCTGTTGCTTGTGTCACTGCTGCATCCACACGTGTTAATTCCGCTGTAACATCATCGATTTGTCTCGTTGCAAAGGATAAATCTGGCTCTGCTAAAAGATAGACTGGTGCAATGGCGATACCATCACTAGCGGCAATGCCAGTCATTTTAGAAATTGGCATTATTCAGATAATCCTTCTTTTTTCATTGTTTCTTCGATTGCTGCAATCGCTTCTTTTTCGTCGTCACCTTCAGCTGTAATTGTCACGTCCGCTCCTTGACCTACACCTAAAGACATAACACCCATGATTGATTTAAGGTTTACTGATTTACCTTTATATTCTAAATTAATATCTGAACCAAATTTGCTTGCTGCTTGCACTAATAAAGTAGCTGGGCGCGCATGAATACCTGTTTCTGCTGTGATATTGAAATCTTTTTTCTCCATTATGGACACTCCCCTTATCTATTTTTGTACAACATATTCTACGAGTACTTATAAAAAATATAAATACTTTCGTCTTATCAGACTTAATCATATTATAGCGAAAATAATCTGAAAATGAAAGCACTTTAATCTTAAAAGAGAACAATCATGCATTTTCTTTGTTTAAGGCATGATTTTAACACTTTTTAGGGACAATTATAGCAATGACGTCAATGTGACATCCGGATATTTATCTTTGAACCAATTTTCCGCGAATGTATTTTCAAATAGGAAGACTGGTCGGTCATAACGATCTTTCACTAATAGATTCCGACTGGATGACATATTAGGATTCAAGTCATCTGGATCAATCCAACGCGCAATTTTGGACCCCATCGGTGTCATTTCAACTTCCGCATTATATTCATGAAGCAAGCGGTATTGGAAGACCTCGAATTGTAATTGACCAACGGCACCGATAATATATTCTTCCGTATGATAAGTGCGATATAGTTGAATTGCCCCTTCTTGAATCAATTGTTGCATCCCTTTATGGAAAGATTTTTGTTTCATAACATTTTTAGGTGCTACGCGCATAAAGAGCTCTGGCGTAAATTGCGGTAAATCAGGAAATTTAACTTTTCGCTTGCCAGAATAAATGGTATCGCCAATTTGTAAATTCCCCGTGTCATAGAGCCCGATAATATCTCCGGCATAAGCCGATTCCACTTCCTCGCGACTATCCGCCATAAATTGAGTCGTATGTGCTAAACGCAATGTTTTCCCTGTCCGTTCTAAAGTGACATTGATGCCCTTTTCGAATTCACCTGATACAATGCGGATAAAGGCAATGCGGTCACGATGCGCGGGATTCATATTCGCTTGAATTTTAAATATAAAGCCTGTAAATTGTTCATCTGTTGGTTCTACTTCGCTACCATTTTCGTCTGTTATTGCACTCGGTGCGGGTGCTAAATCTACAAACGCATCAAAAAATGTTTGCACCCCAAAGCCTGTCAGAGCTGAACCAAAGAAAACTGGCGTTAATTTCCCCGTTTTAATCTTCTCTAAATCGAATTCATTGCCGGCTTCATGAAGTAATTGCGCATCTTCCATCGCTTGCGTATAAATGGTGGATTCTTTAAAGGCATAATCGCCTTCTACTTCACCCTCTTCATTCAATGGCAAATAGTCACTCTCTTCATCATCTTCAGGGTTGCGCAGTTCTACGCGTTGATTATATAAATCATAGAGTCCCAATAAATTTTTTCCCATTCCCATCGGCCAATTCATCGGATAAGCATCGATGCCTAAGACTTCTTCTAATTCGGCCACTAAATCTAATGGCTCGCGACCGTCCCGGTCTAATTTATTCATAAAAGTAAAGACGGGAATCCCACGATGACTCACAACTTCAAATAAACGTTTTGTTTGTGGCTCAATCCCTTTACCTGAATCGACAACCATCACTGCCGCATCAACGGCCATCAATGTCCGATATGTATCCTCGGAGAAATCCTCATGCCCTGGAGTATCCAATATATTGACTTGGAAGCCATCATAATCCACTTGCATCACTGAGCTGGTAACTGAAATTCCCCGTTGCTTCTCAATATCCATCCAGTCAGATTTCGCGAATTTCTTTGATTTTTTTCCTTTAGCTTTGACTGTTCCGGCTTCACGAATCGCTCCACTGAATAATAAGAATTGTTCAGTGATCGTTGTTTTACCAGCATCCGGATGGGAAATAATCGCAAAGGTCCGTCTTTTTTCAGTTTCTTGTTGTAATTTTTTTGACATAATATTCCTTTCTTAACGTAAAAAACGAACAATCATTAAGTTGTTCTTAATAATTGTTCATTATGGGCGGATAATTGTTGTGAAGTCTACTAAATTATCTTTCTTTGTTGAATTCTTAGATTTATCCTTGTCGACTTCATCTTCATTGGAGATGACATCATTAATCAATTGCGTCAATTCTTCCTTTTCATCATCCGATAATTGCGGTTCTGTCGGCAATGACTCTCTTCTCGCTTGATGGACATCATCCGATTCATAAGCTTCGACTTGATGCATTAGGCGGTCAACTTGTTTCTCAGGGAAAAGTGAATCAAAGTCGGTCTCATCGATTAACTCTTGATAAGAATCGATAATGAGTTGCATTTTTGATTTCATTTCATTTAATTCTGTTCGCAAATGACTACCATTGGATACTAATTCGCGACTATGAAAGACAAATTCTTCTTTGTATTGCGTTACTTGTTCATTCGTAGCATCAAGTAATTGTTTCGCTTGATCTTCAGACAATTCCACAATTTCTTGACCTTTCACACGCGCATCAACGATTCCTTCGGTGAGTGCTTGTTCAATCTCTTCATAATGCGCCAGTGCTTCTTGTGTATTTTCTAATTGTTCTGTGATAGACTGTATCTGCTTTTCTAAATCGGTCATTTTTTGATTCTGTTGTTCGATGAGTGTATCGACTTGACTGCGATTATACCCGAACAAACTTAATGACAATTGCTCTGACTTATCCATGTGAAGACTCCTCTCTTTCCCGTTTACTTATCTTACCAAATATAATTACAATATTCATCTAATTCTCAACATTTATATAAAAATAATTCACAGTCTTATCCATATATCTGTTAAAATTACCCATAATCAATTTACCATATTTTGGAGGAACTTATGAAATTTCAATGGACAAAAGGAGACACCTCTCCGATTTATAGTGACGCTTTATTTATTCGCCGGCATGTATTTATCGAAGAACAACAAATCGATGAAGTGATTGAATTAGACAATCTGGATGATCAATGCATTCACTGGGTCGGTTATCATGATGATGAACCAATTGCGACAGCACGCATATTACCTCTCGATCAACATACCTTAAAAATTCAACGCGTCGCTGTCTTAAAAGCCCACCGTCAATCAGGTGCTGGACATCAATTGATGACAGCCATTGAATCTTGGGCTCGTGATCAACAATACCACCAATGCGTTTTATCAGCTCAAGACTCAGTCATTCCATTTTATCAGTCACTTGGTTATCACTTTGTGAGTGATGAAGGCTATTTAGAAGCTGGCATCCCTCATCATGATATGATGAAAGATTTAACGGACGCCTAACTTCCACATTTATCTCTCTATTCCGCCCAATATAACAGAAGCTCAGAGACTCTGAAATATCTCTGAACTTCTGTTATTTTCATTCAATTAAAATTAAGCGCCATATTTATTAAGCTAATTTACTTCTATGTCAGATATCCCATGAAAAGGGAAGCAATCGAGAAATAAATAAAAACTGAAGTCAAATCACTTAAAGTTGTGATAAAGGGACCACTGGCGACTGCGGGGTCAAAACCTAATTTCTCCATTAATTTAGGAATTAAAGCACCCGCTAAATTAGCAACAGTAATCGCCATCATCATCGCTGCACCAATAATAAAGCCTAACACTAAATTTCGCTTCCATACATAGACCAAAATTACTACCGCAATTCCCACAATTAAACCAGTGAAGAGACCTGTTAATAATTCAAATAAAAATGATTTCAATAAACTGTCTTCTTCGTTTTTATGGGTTAATTTACGAACAGCAACCGCAAGCGATTGTGTCCCAGCATTCCCTGCTGTACCCGTAATCAAGGTTACGAAAGCTGATAAAATACTGGCTGATTCAATTAAGCCTTGATATTGACCAATCAAAGTCGATGTCCCTAGCCCTAAGAATAATAAGGTAATGAGCCAAGGTAAACGACTCTTCGAAGCAGAAATTGGCGTCTCATGTGATTCAGTAACGTCAACGGCAGCTAACCCTGAATAGTCGCTAACATTTTCTTCTTGAATGACATCAATGACATCGTCAACTGTGATAATTCCTAAGAGTTCTTGGTCAAAACCAACGACCGGAAGCGCTAATAAGTCATAATCCTGTACCATTTTAGCCACTTCTTCTTGGTCATCATTCACTCCGACGGCGATAATATTTTCATTCATAATATCTGCCACTAATTTATCTTCTCGGTTAATAATCAATTCTCTCAGTGAAACGACACCACACAATCGCTGATTATCATCGATAACATAAACATAATAAATACTCTCTGCTTTACCTGCTTCACGGCGCAATTCTTTATAAGCTTCGCCAAGCGTAATATCACGGTGAATCGAAATATATTCTGGCGTCATAATCGCACCAGCCGTATAATCCAGATAATTAATCAATTGACTAATTTCTCGAGCACTTTCAGCAGGCATTAATTGCATATATATTTGTACTTGTTGTCTGTCTTTTAAATCATTGAGCACATCAACGGCATTATCTGGATACATATTAGCTAGGACACTCGCACCATATAGATTTTCCATTTCTTTAAAATAAATGCCTACCCGCTCATCTTGGGACTCTAGCATGTCGAAAATATCCGCTAATTCTGATGGCGAAAGATATTGATACAATTTGATGCGTGCTTCCTCGTCGAGACCATGAAATACTTGGGCTTGATCATAATTATGCAGTGCTAAAAATTCCGTGCGAAACTGTGCCATGCGATTACTCTTTAATAATGCCTCGATATTTTCAGTGTGTTCTTCAATTGTGCGGTCAAAAAGCTCCATTTATTTACCCCCTTGGTTTGTGTGACACCATTCTAACATATCGTTAGGCATCGATTGCGTGACAATCATCCGCTGATGCGTGAATGGATGTGTGAAAATTAACTGATGACAGTAGAGTGCTTGGCGTGAGAGCGTTTGTTCATCGGGACCATATAAAGTGTCCCCTACTAAACTACCCCCGACACTCGTCAAATGCACTCGAATTTGATGCGTACGTCCCGTATGTAATTGTAAAGTTAGGACCGTGCCGGCATCATATTGTTGCGTCACCCAATATTCTGTTTTGGCAGGCTGACCAGATGGATCAGCAATCCGTTGGATAATCGATTCTGGATGCCTTGCAATGGGCGCCTCAATCATGCCATGCTTATTTGGCCATTCGTGCTTGGAACTGATTGCTAAATAGCGCTTGATTAAGGCGTCTTCTTGTAATAAGCGGTCAAAGAAAGCATGAGCAAGTCGGTGTTTGGCAATCAACATTAGACCACTCGTATCTCGGTCTAAACGTGTCACAATATGAATGACCTGATCGGCATAGTTTTGCGATACATAATACCCTTTAATGCGATTCGCCATCGATGTATCCGGTGCTTTAACAGATGGGATCGAAACAACGCCACTTGGTTTATTGACAATTAAAATGTCCCGGTCTTCATAAACAATATCAATCGGTTTATCCGAAGGTGCGACAGTCTCATGCCCTGTTTCAACCGGTGGAATAATCGATACTTCATCACCAATATTAAGATTATAGCGCACAGTGACTGGTTGTTGATTGACTAAAATTGCACCGCCATGATATTTGACCGCCGACATAAACTTTCTGGGAAGTGCTTTGTCACGAATAAAATCACGTAGCAATAATGGAGAATCCTCCGTTACAATCCAATCAAATCGCACCATGATCCCTCACTAAAAGTCCTCCCTTTGATGCGTATCTTTATTTCCTAAAAAAGCATCCTCCACGCGGTCCCAGAAATGCGTATGGCGAAATTGTGCAAAATGAATCGATTCTTCAGCGATGCGTGCTTTAACAGATTTCAATGCGATATGGTCAAAATATAAATGATCCACTTGAATGAGCGGATTACTATGTTGATCTTGGAGGGTTAAACAAATCCACTCATCCTTTGGTATCAGCATCGGTGACGTGACTGAACGGTAAACGCGATTATTAATCCCTGCAATCTCTGTTAACTGCAACGCTTCGATACGAGGATGGATAATCGCACCTCCTAAGGATCGATTTAATCCGGTGGAGCCAGTTGGTGTCGCAATACATAATCCATCCCCACGAAAAGTTTCTAGAAAATAATCTTTGATGGAGACATCGATAACCATCGTTCCTGATTGGGAACGAATCGTACATTCATTCAATCCTAACAGCGTTGTTTTGCGGTCATAAATATCGGTTAACTCGATTTCAACAAGTGGATAACTGACAGAAGCTCCATCCGTCTTCATCAATTCATCCAATAAAATATCCAGTTCATTCGGACGCCAATCGGTATAAAATCCTAAATGGCCTGTATGAATACCGATAAAGCGCGTATCATTAATAAAACGTTGATATTGATGAAAGGCTGATAATAGAGTACCATCGCCACCAATCGTAATAATAAAGTCCGGAGTTTCATCTGCTTCCACTAAACGCAAGCAAGTGCCTTGAATTTTATCTAAGATATTTTGTTCAATTTCTTGTGATATCGGCTTATTGTTCGCTACAATCAATAGTTTTTTCATCTTCTACCCCTTTCTCTAATCATGACGATTTTCAAAATAATAAGTCGCCTCACGAATTTCAGAACGAATCTCTGACATCTCTTCATCTAATTGAAAAGCCGCTTCCGAGGCACGCTGTAATCGAGTTAAAATATGCTCTGGATACATGCCACTATATTTATAATTTAAGGAATGTTCAATCGTTGCCCAGAAATTCATCGCCAGTGTCCGGATTTGTATTTCAACAATCACATTGGTAATGCCATGAACACGATGCACCGGATATTCGATCACCATATGATAAGAACGATACCCACTCTGTTTGTGATTTTTAATATAGTCCCGAATCAGAATCACATGCATATCGGTCCGGTCTTTGATCAGTTCAGCAACAATATAAATATCCTCGACAAATTGACACATGATACGAATACCCGCTATATCTTGCACACCAATAAGTAAATCTTCTGGTGCAATCTCACGTGTTTCCATCTTTTCGAGGATACTTTCTTTGGTCTTCACTCGTCCAGTCACGAATTCAATCGGTGTGTGTTTACCATGTTCGCGATATTCTGAACGGATATTTTTTAATTTTAATTTAATTTCTTCGACTGCCTGACTGTAAGGCGCTAAAAATATGTCCCAATCTTCTATAAAGTCATCATTTATCATGATCTGCCTCCAATCCATACTTTTTAATTCTATCATAATTTCTCTTAATAATGGTAATTTAAAGAAGTGTTTGTTACAAAGACATAATATTTGTCATGCTTTTCATTCTTTGTTAACATAATGATAGATAGTCAATAGAAAGGAGATGAATTTATGACAGCGAAATACTATGTTGATTACCGCATGAATGGTGTTCCCAGTATGTTCGAACTGTATTTATTCATCAATCCACTTGGTCAGAAATGCTT
>JBHWOV010000168.1:0-5993 GCA_043424535.1 Aerococcaceae bacterium | reverse complement strand
CCTGTGTGAAATCATTATTTTAAAAAATACACTATTACAAAATAAAATTTAAACTTTCTCTCGTTTCCCTAAATAGTATTATTGTTCTCATGATTGTTACTAATAACTAAAAAACAGGTCGGATATTTTCTAATCTTAATATAATGATAGCGTTTTCTACTGATTATTCCACCTTTTTTGCAAACATTTTCACACTTTCATAATTATTTATTACATTGACTTTTTTAATTTGTTATATCTTTTTATTCCATCAAGATTTTACAAAAATTCGATTACCTAAAATGATGAGTATTATTAATAGCCTAACGAATAATGTGAATCGCACTATCGTAATTACTCGATATTATTTTAATAAAACAAAAAAAGTGTGAAAATCAATAATGATTTTCACACTTTTTTTAGCGATTAACGACAGTTTGCACATCATAGCCTTTTTCAGTTAACGCTTTTGTTAAACCATAGACATTTTCTGCTTCAACATGCAAAACAATCCGGACTGCTTGATCAAGATGATAAACTTGCATATGCGTTAGATTATGATTTGTTTCCACTAAAGCATCACCAATCTCTTGAATAACACCTTGGCGATCTGAATCTAATTCAATAACCAAACTTGTTCCTTTAGTATAATAACCAGAAATATCGATAAATGCTTTAAAAATATCTTTATCTGTAATAATCCCTACAACATTCGTGTCTTCATCTACTATCACTAAAACGCCAAGATTATTATTTGCCATCGTGGCTGCTGCTTCATCTAATAATGTATCGGGATGTTTTGTGATCACTTGTTTCATCATAATATCTTCAACTTTTGCTTTTTCTAACAAATAATTTAATTCATGGCGATCTAAACTTGTCGCATCAGATGGTGAATTTTTCACTACAATATCCCGAGTCACCAATCCAACGAGATGATTATCTTCAATCACAGGTAAACGATTAATATCATGTGCATCCATGAGACTATTCGCTTTGGCAATGCTTGTATTCCGATTCACTGTAATCAGGTCGGTTGTCATATAGTCCTTAATATACATTGATTATCCTCCTAAATATGCTTTCTGAACATCATCACTTGCCAGTAATTCTTCTCCGGAGCCTGAAAGAATAATCTCGCCCGTTTCTAATACATAACCTCGATTAGAGATTTGAAGTGCCATATTGGCGTTTTGTTCAATCAGCAATACTGTTGTTCCTTGTTTTTGTATATCAACAATAATATTAAATATTTCTTTAATAAATATTGGTGCTAATCCCATTGATGGTTCATCCAATAATAATAAACGTGGTTTTGACATTAACGCTCGCCCCATGGCTAACATTTGTTGCTCTCCACCTGAAAGAGTTGACGCATCTTGTTTCAAACGTTCTTTCAAGATTGGAAAACGCTCATAGATTTCTTCATAATCTTTCTGGATTTGATCTTTGTCTTTTCTCAAAAAAGCGCCCATCTCTAAATTTTCTTCAACGGACAATCCTTTAAAAACATGGCGACCTTCTGGCACTTGAGAAATACCTTTCTGAACGATTTGACGTGGACTTTTCGCAAGTAAATCCTCACCTTCATACAGAATTTCACCGGCTGCAGGTTTCACTAAACCAGAAATTGTTCTGAGAATCGTTGATTTACCAGCACCATTTGCGCCAATCAAGGATACAATTTCTCCTTGATTAACTTCAAAATTTATTCCCCTTACAGCATTAATCATACCATAATTTACTTCTAATCCCTTGACTGTTAGCATCAATCATTACCTCCCAAATATGCCTGAATAACCTGTTCATTGTTCTGAATTTCTTCAGGCGTTCCTTGGGCAATTAGACGCCCATATTCTAAAACATAGATACGTTCACAAATATCCATTACTAAAGACATATCATGTTCAATTAAAACAATGGTTAGATCAAATTGCTCTCGAATTTGCGCTATCAATTGTGTTAATTCTGTTGTTTCAGCTGGGTTCATCCCTGCTGCTGGTTCATCCAAGAATAATACTTGTGGCTGTGTTGCTAAAGCACGAACGATTTCTAATCGTCTTTGTTGCCCATAAGATAAATTTTCCGCAGTTTCGGAAGCTACAGTATTTAAACCAAAAATTTCTAGCAATTTCATTGCTTCAATACGCATCTGACGCTCAGTTTCGTAGTGTGTCGATGTTCTAAAGAATGCATGAAACATTGATGGTCCTTTTTCTCGATGCATCGCGATCATAACATTTTCAAGTACAGTTAAATCAGAAAACAATCGTATATTTTGAAATGTTCGTGCAATGCCTTGCCCATTAATATAATCAGGTGCTTTACCATTGATAACTTCCATCGTTCGATCATCAGAAGCTAATTCAATGGTTCCTTCTGACGGCTCATAGACACCTGTTAACAAATTAAAGAAAGTCGTTTTTCCTGCACCATTCGGCCCAATGAGACCAATTAACTCACCTTGCTGTAGGGTCATGGAAACATTCGATACTGCAGTCAATCCTCCAAAGTGCTTCGTTAATTCTGTCACTTTTAGCAATGTTTTACCCATTCTAAACGACCTCCTTATCCGACTTGCGATCCATCAGTTGACCAAAACGGAATTCTTTAGTTCCTAATAAACCACTTGGTTTAAATATCATGATACAAATTAAAGCAACAGCATAAAGTACCATCCTTAATTGGCCATAATCTTGTAAGACAAGATTAATGATCCCAAGGACAATAGCAGCTATAAATGTTCCTGTAAAGCTACCAATACCACCGAATACAACAAAAATCAAAATATCAATTGAACGGTTAAAGGAATAGTCTTTTGGTGTAACAACCCCTAACATTGTCGCTTGTAAGGCACCACCAATTGCTGCAGTCGCTGCACCAATAACAAAGGCAGATACTTTATATCTTGTAACACGTACTCCCATCGCTTCAGCAGCAATTTCATTTTGTTCAATGGCTCGTGTAGCACGTCCCGTACTACTATATACATAATTAAGTACGATAATTGTCGTAATGACCATAAAGACATAAACCATTTGCCAATTAGTAATCGTCGGTATTTCACTGATCCCCGCTGGACCATTCGTCACACTACGCCAATTATTGATAAGCACACGAATGATTTCACTTACCCCAAGCGTCGCAATCGCTAAATAGTCTCCCTTCAAACGAAGAGTTGGAATACCAACTAATAAAGCAACGATAATTGCTATGATCACTCCGACTAACATACCTACACCAAGTCCTACATAACTATTCGTAAACAGCTTAGTAAAAATAGCCGCCGAATATGCTCCGATAGCAATAAAACCAGCATGTCCTAATGAAAACTGACCGGCCACTCCAAGAACCAAATTTAAACCTACTGCGTAAATAATATTTAACATGATTGTCATTAATGTGATTCGATAATATGAATGAATGACGCCCGTCGCATTTAATATATATAATAAAATAAATCCGAATATTATCAGGCCTAACCATGCTATATTTCTTTTATGTAATCTTTGCAACAAGCTCACCTACACTTTCTCAGTCGTATTCTTACCAAATAACCCGGAAGGTAATACTAGTAGAATAACGATTAATAAACCATATACCACTGCATCTTTATACATCGATCCACCCATAATGGTAACGATCGTCTCCAAAATACCGATGAGGTAACCACCGATCATTGCCCCTGGAATCGAACCAATACCACCAATAACTGCTGCGATAAATGCTTTAAGCCCCATCGCTGTTCCCATCGTTGGTTGAATTGAATTGTAATAAATACCTACTAAAACACCAGCAATCCCTGCTAATGCAGAACCTAAAGCAAATGTAAAGGATATCACACGGTCGACATCGATTCCCATCAATTGAGCCGCTTCGGCATCAACGGATACAGCACGCATTGCTTTCCCCATTTTAGTATGATTAACGATGATATTTAATAACAACATCATCACAATTGTTATCACAAACACAAGAATTTGTTTGGAATTAATAACAATGCCAAATACTCTAAAAACTTGTGTTTCTATCGGCGAAGGAAAGGCCCTCACTTCTGGCCCTAAGAAATAAATCATAATATTTTGTAAGAAATAAGAAACTCCAATGGCAGTAATCAATGCCGCAACTCGCGATGAATTTCTTAACGGTTTATATGCGACACGTTCAATGACAACGCCTAATAAAGCTGTCACTGCCATTGTCACAATCATTGCTATAACAACATTGACTTCGAGGACAGTAATTAAATAAAAACCAATAAATGCCCCCATCATATACACATCTCCATGGGCAAAGTTAATCAAACGAATTGTCCCATATACCATCGTATAACCTAATGCGATCAATGCGTAAATACTTCCTAACGCTATCCCATTGACCATTTGTTGCATGAATATTTGCATTTGTCTATCTCTTTCCTTTCATTCGAATGATTATGTCGTATTACTTTTATTCAAAATAATCAATATTTTTCACCCAATAATTTATAAATCAGTACAGTTTATTTTCAGCTTTATAAGCCTAATTTTTAATTAATAATAAAATATAACAATTAATAAAAACATTTCCGAAGGAAATGAAATGTCTAATCATTGTCTCTGAAGATGAACAACTAATTAAAGACATTACTTCGGAAATGTTTTCAGATCTTGATAATCAATCGATTGGTTAATACTCTTACGAAATTACTTCTATATTAATTTGCTTCAACAGATTCCGAAGATACAATTTTTCCATCTTCAATTTTTAGCATTAATGCTGGTTTAACCGGATCATGATTCTCATCAATCGCAAATGTTCCTGTCACACCTTCAAAATTTTCTGTTGCTGCAATCGCATCTTTTATTGCTTCTGGATTAGCTTCACCAGCTCTTTCAGCAGCGTCAAAGATTAAATTCGCTGCATCATATGCTAGGGCTGCAAATGTGTCTGCTTCTTGACCGTATTTTTCTTCATATTTTTTCAAGAATTCTTGTACTTTAGGATCATCACTCTCAGTCGAGAAGTGAGATGTGAAGTAAATATCATTTGCATTTTGTGGCTCAGCTAATTCAACTAATGTTGGACTATGGAATCCATCACCACCTACGATTGGTTGAGTAATTCCCATTTCTCTAGCTTGTTTAATAAATAATCCCGCTTCAGTGTAATAGATTGGGAGGTAAAGAACATCAAAGTCTTGTGCTAATAATGATGTTAAAATCGCAGAAAAATCTGTTTCACCTGATTGTAGAGATTGTTTGTCTACGATCTCGCCACCTAGTTCAGTAAATTTATTTTCAAATGCTGAACTGACACCAAGTGAATAATCAACCGCTTGATCTTCAACAATAACTGCTTTAGAAGCTTGAAGATCATCTACTACAAATTGTGCTGCTGCTTCACCCTGATAAGAGTCAGCGAAACTTACCCGGAAGAAATATTCGTATACTTCACCATCTTCGTTTAATGTAATATTATCTAGTGTTGCTGCAGGTCCGATTGCTGGAACACCACCTTCATTAATAACAGGAATCGTTGCTTTTACATTACCAGAAGGTGCTGGTCCGACAATTGCCAATACTTGCTCATTGACTAGACGTTGCGCTACTGAAGCTGCTTCTGTTAAATCTGAGCGATTATCATATTCTACATATTCTATTTGTTGGCCTAAAACACCACCATTTTCATTGGCTTCTTCAACCGCTAATTGAACACCTTTTGACATTGGCGTTCCATAGGATGCTGTTTCTCCTGATAACTCAAAATTCCCACCTAATTTAAATGTATCTGCTGCTTGCGTCGCTAACGGTTGGAAGGATGTTAATAATGCACCTAACACCATCACCGATTTAAAAAACTTTTGCACTTTCATCTCAAAACCTCCATTATATTCCATCAAAAATGATATTTATCATAAAACAATGATAATTCCCTTTTGAAATTAGATAATTATTAGGGGACTCTCATTTTCTTTTCCATATTATAGCTATTATATTTTTAATTATCAAGAACCTTTTAATTTTTTTTAATAG
>JBHWOV010000167.1:0-2975 GCA_043424535.1 Aerococcaceae bacterium | reverse complement strand
TCTCTTGCCTTAGACAGTGAAAGTTGACTAAATGACTGACTAAAATTTATTTAAAACGGCTTATTCAGTTATTCTAACCATTTGTCATGGATGAATGACCAATATTAGGAAGGACAAACTGTGATTGAATTATTATTTACATTAGATGAGGGATATGTTGAACCGTTAAAAGTTTCATTGTTATCGATTTATTTAAATAATCAAGATGAATCATTTCGAATTTGGCTAATCCATCACTCATTATCAGAAAATACGATTTCGGAGATTCAAGCTTTGTGCGATCAATTGAATTTTGAGTTCACAGCCATTCAAATTGATGGCGATCAATGGGGCGATGCACCGACAGAAAAAAGATATCCTAAAGAAATGTATTTTCGCTTATTAGCAGGCGACTATTTACCGGACTCTCTTAAAAAAGTTCTTTATATTGATCCAGATACGCTCATACTTAATTCTATAAAACCTTTATGGGAGTTGGACTTAGAGGATAAAATGCTTGCTGCCGCTAGTCATGTTGGCTTGGTTGATATTACGACTCCTTTGAATAAATTGCGCCTCGATTTAGATCATCCTTATTACAATTCAGGAGTTCTGTTAATAAATCTGGACCGTGCACGTCAGAATATTCATTGGCAAGATATTTCCAGAGTCCTTGATAAATACGGAAAATTTGCTTTGTTGCCAGATCAAGACGTCCTCAACTATCTATATGGTGATGATATTTTATTCATTCCGGAAGAATATTGGAATTATGATGCGCGCTTTTATCAAAGTTATTATGCACGCAGCAAAGGGGAATACGATATTCATTGGGTAATGAAAAACACTAGCATATTACATTTTTGCGGACAACCAAAACCTTGGAATGAAAAGCATTCGAATCGTTTTACGGCATTATATTTAACTTACCAAAATATGTTGCGTTTTTATGATAAATAACATGTATCTTCAAGTAATCAAAATTGTTTTTTACGACTGATTTTTCAGTCGTTTTTTTATGTAATTAATCTACAAATTTTTATAACCTATATGAGAAAATTTAACTTAAAAAAAGACCGTATCATAATTGATAAAGGTCCCATATTTATTCGTGCCAAGTAATTATATGATAAAAATAAAGCTTTGATTTTACTAGCCAGCAATCTTCATCGCTTTTTCTGTATTTTTAAAATGCTTTTTCGCTGTTTGGTCGAGCGCTTCAACGCCTGCTTGTTTAATCAAACGCGCGGCAAATTGATCGACAGATTGATTTGCGCCTGAGGGAAGCACAACGCCGTAAGGTTCGCCTAGTTTTTCCAATGACTCTAAGAAAGCATCGCGAGCAATAATTGAAGCACAAGCGACCGCTAAATGATGACTTTCACCTTTTTGCACAAAATATAAGTCATTCGTGTACGGATTTTTTTCATTTTTTAAATGTTTATAATAATTGGCTTCCGGTGTAAATTGATCGATCAGCGTGCCTTGTAATTGTTCTTTTTGCTCATTCGTTAATTTTTGCATTAATTTCTGAATAGTAAAGTTATGGAGCGATACTTTAATGCCATTGGCATTTAATTTAGCGACACCCCGATTATAATCTACCGGATTACAAATCGTGAGGGCATAAGGAATAGTTGCCTTGATTTGCCATGCTAAATCACGGATTTGCGTATTTGTTAATTGTTTGGAATCTTTCACCCCTAATTCACGAATTAAGTCTTGTTTTTCTTGAGGTAAATAACAGCTCGCGACAGTTAAGGCACCAAAATAGCTTCCATTACCGACTTCATCATTACCAATAATCGTCCATTGTTGAAATCCGTCTGGCAAGTCATTATTTTTTGAATTTTTAGACGTTGCTTGATTGGATGAAATAGCAGCGTCTTGCCATTGAGCAGCATCTTGCTCTGCTTGTTTTCCTTGAAATAGCACTTTGCCACTTGTATAGGCAGTGATGGTGGTACCATCTATTTTCGCACGAAATTCACTATAGGGTACCGGATCAACTAAATAATTCTGGTAATGGTTTTTCATTTTTTCTATTTGTTGTTTTGATAATTTTAAGGTAACACTCATTCAATCATTCCTTTTCTCAGGTCTATTACTTTGTATATCCTATCATATTTTAATTAAATTAAATAATGCAACCGACAATCGCTTCACAACAACCCGTAAAGTGTACTCATGGCGTGCTTTATGTTAGAATATAAGCACTTCAAAGAGATAAACACCTATAAAGGAGTATGATGATGACAGAAAAAAATCGTTTTAAAGCGACAATTGATGAGCGACAATATACGATTGTAGGTGATAAATCACCACAACATATGACTGCAGTGGTCGAAATTGTCAATCAACAATTACAACAACTTAAAGAAGTAGCCCCAGAATTATCTACGCAGGATCGCAGTATTTTAATGGCGGTGAATGCTATTTCTGATCAATTGGTTAAAGAACAAAAAATCATGGATTTAGAAGAACAGTTGAATGAATTATCGGAACAACAATCGACTGTGTCTAGAAAACCAAAAACACAGGCAACACATTCTCAAAAGCGTCGGACTTCCAACACATCAAAGCCATAGGGGGATTATTATGTTTACATTCATCATTATCATTTTATTAGCTCTTGGCTTTTATTTTGGATATCGTCGTGGACTGGCTTTTCAATTAATTCGTGTATTGAGTATGATCATCGCATTCGTCCTATCGAGCATGCTTTATCGGCCATTATCTGATATTTTAGAGATGATTATTCCATTTCCTTCAATACAACCAGGATCGCAATTGGCTATTTATAGTGAAGAATTAAGTTTTTATATTAGTGATGCATTTTATAATGTGTTAGCTTTTGTAGCAATCAGTGTGATTATCTTACTGATTACGAATTTTTTGACCGTCTTAGTGCGTCCAGTGATGTATTATCCTTTCTTAAAGGAATTTAATGGGATTTTAGGTGGTGTTTTAAATTTCATCGCCACTTATATTACAGT
>JBHWOV010000166.1:0-9171 GCA_043424535.1 Aerococcaceae bacterium | reverse complement strand
CCAGTCTCGCACAGTATAACAAATGAATATTAATGTGTCGAATAAGAAAGCAATTAAATTGATATTACATTTAATTACTAATTTTTAATAACTTTCAATTAACAATATTATGAATCTTTATTTAAAATTGCCCCTTTTTTCTATCGATGATACAATTAAACTATAGTAGTGAATCATTTAACATAAGAAAGGATGAGGAAATTGTCTCAATCATTAGACCATTTAGAGCGTGATCGCTGGCGTAATTCTGATTATAGTGTCCTTAATAAGTTTAATCTTAAAGGGAAAAAAGGTTTTATAACGGGTGGTGCAGGAGGTATTGGCCGTAATGTTGCGGCAGCTTGGTTAGAAGCAGGTGCTGAAGTAGCATTGGTTGATATACCTTCCCAAAAGGAAAAACTAGAAGCGATTGTGGATGATTTGAATAAACGTTACTCTGGTCGTTGTATCGCCAGTTATTGCGATGTCTCAGATCCTCAATCTGTCACAAATCTTAAAGAAGTACTCCTGGAATCTTTTGATACGATAGATTTAGCTTTCATCAATGCAGGAATTAATGTCCCAGGAGATAATCTCGATATCTCTTATGACAACTGGTCAAAAACAATAGCTGTCAATTTAACAGGAGCGCAATTAACTGCTCAAATTGCTCATGAAATCATGCGTGATCATAATCATGGGGGTTCTATCATTTTAGTGTCGTCTATATCAGGAGATAATGTTAATTTGATGGTAGGTGGGCCGACTGAAAACTTTGCTTATTCTGCTTCAAAAGGTGGTATTAATCAATTAGGAAGACATCTCGCCGCATCATTAGCACCTCATGATATTCGTGTGAATATGATCTCACCTGGATATACATGGACAGATATCTTTGATGGTCGAATCGATCAAACCGGTGCCGATGTCATGTTGGAAAATGTTCCCATGAAACGATTTGGTTTGACTGAAGAAATTCAAGGTGCTGCGATATTTCTTGCGAGTGAAGCATCCTCTTATATTACGGGTGTCAATCTCCATATTGATGGCGGATATAGTGTTCATTGATTCTATGACTAAATTTTTTACTAAAATATTTATCATCTTAATACTCGGAAGCTTGACTTTTATAAATCAAGTTTCCTTTTTTATTTCTTGTTAAATTATGAATTGTTTTAGTTCACTCCTTTATTTACATATAATTTACATGCAATTTACTGATACTTTATATTCATTTGTTATGTTGAAGATAGCAACATGAATAATATTAGGAGGATGAACTAAATGGCTAAGTCAAAGAAACGTTTCCCTAGCTTACTAGCTTCACTATTGATTGGAGCCCAATTATTAGCTCCCATTGCTGTAAATGCACAAGAAGTGGAGTTATTAGATGAAAAACCTGAAGTCGCTGCAGTTGAAATTAATAACTCTCCCAATCGGATGATGACATCAATCAATGGTGACCCAGCTACAGAAATGGCATTCAATTGGTATATGAATGATTTATTTGAAGATGCGATTGTCCGCGTCTCTACTTCAGAAGATATGTCTGATGCTGTTGAGTTTGAAGCCGAAGCTACTGAAGTAACCAATTATTACTTAGAGCGTGATGAAAATGGTTATATCATCTTTGAAAATCCTGTCTACAATGAAGACGGTGAGTTACAGACAGATGATAGTGGCAATCCGCAATTAAATGGCTATTACACGGACGAATCGGTTTCTGGTCCAGAATGGACGTCTGGTTCAGCTGTCGGTCAAGCCAATTTACGCGAAGCTAATGAACATGTCTACAAAGCGAAAGCCACAGAATTAGAACCGAATACGACTTATTACTATCAAGTTGGTTCACCTAGTGGTGAGATGTCTGAAACAGGTACCTTTAAAACTGCTGGTACCGAAGATGATAGCTTCACATTTATTCAATATACAGACACTCAAAATGCTTACTGGAATGAACATGTTTTAAATGAAGCAACATTTGGTGCAGATACCATTGCAAAAGCGGTTGAAACAGTAGGTGCTGATGAGTTAGACTTCATCATGCATACAGGTGACTTTGTTGAAACTGCAGAAGTCGAAGATGAATGGATTGACTTAATTGAACAATCGAAAGACACATTCACCAACTTTACCATGGCTTCGGTCGCAGGGAATCACGATGAATACACACTCGGTCGCTATGGTGAATATTTACCACCGATTACAGAGAAATTTAATGAGCATGTGAATGTGACGGCAGAAAATGATGCCATTTCTGGTGGTTCATACTACTCATTCGACTACAACAATGTTCACTTTGTGATGTTAAATTCGAATGATAACAAAGAAGATGCCGAGGATAATCCGGACGGTAAAGCATTTGGTCAGGAACAATTAGATTGGGCCAAAGCAGATATTCAAGAAGCACGTGAAAATGGCGCAGAATGGGTAGTCTTAGGATACCATAAACCAATCTTCTCTAAATCATATCACTCATTGCAAGATAGCGATGTTCAAGCAGTGCGTGAAGAATTTATGCAAATGATTGATGAATTAGATGTTGACCTAGCATTGCAAGGACATGACCATGTGCTGTCAGCTACCTATCCATTGAATTTCGTTCCAACCGAAGAAAACTTCTCAAATGGAGTGGTTGCTGAAGGTGAAACTATCGAACAAGACGGTGTAACAACCTATGTTAATCCAACTGGAACGGTCTTTGTCTTACCAAACACAGCAGGTACAAAAGCTTATGATGATATTTATTCAAAAGATCTTGAGCATCTCCATGCCGTTCGTCCAAAATTAGATTGGATGACACAAGAAGATGTAGATTATTACAACAGTCTCTTTGCTTTCGGTGGGCAGCCACAAGAAACTGAAGCCTTTAATGACTCTCATTCCAACTGGCGTGACTCAACCGTACAAAACTTTGCTGTCTACAATGTTGATAATGAAACATTCAATGTGAAGATTTACCAAGTATCTGGTGATGTCTTAGCAGGCGAAGAACGCACTGTTGAATTAGTCCAAGAATTCTCAATCACTAAAGACGAACAAGCTGAAGCAACAGGCGAAGAAAGTGACTCAACAGAGACTTCTGAGGAATCAACTTCTGAAGAATCGACATCAACAGAAACTAATTCTGAAACTGAGTCAACAGAAGAATCAGCTGAATCGGAAGCATCTTCTAACTAGTTCTCGCACCGAACCGAACACACATTTTATCACGGCTTTTATAAGCCGTGATTTTATTTCTGATATCAAAGGAGACACAATGAAACGATACTTTCCCATTTTTTTAATTTTAATATTTGGACAATTGCTACAAATGCCTCTTGTTGTCATACATGCTGAATCAACGGAACAATCAGTTGAATCAGTGGACCGCAACCTAAATGACGCCAATATTAGAGAACAAGTCAAAGGCATTGTTGAACAGGTGTATTCTCATAATCAAGACGATGAGCCTTTCAGTATGTCCGTTGTAGAAGACCTCTGGGGTAAAGCCGATGACATTGTTGCTGATAGCGAACAGTTAAGTCATCACACTTATCAACTCGAAGATGAAAAAGGTCACCCAATAGAAGTGAAAATTGCTGTCTCAAACGCTGATAATACTATTTTAGAGGTCTTGGCAGTGATTGAAGAAGGTCAACAAACAGATCAATTAACCATTGATGGTGTCCGTAATGTCGGCGAAACACTTCAATCGTCCTATCAAAATGATACTTTCACAACTCTTGAAGAACTCGACAATGTATGGCAAACACCCGCTAAAATTTCTTATATCTATGATCTGATTATTTATCATTTCGAAGGCAGCTCAGATGATGAAGAGATCGCGCTGACATTCAATAATGACCACCAAATCTTAGCTTTAAATTATCAAAATCATGACCCTCAGTTGCTTGAAGAAGCTATTCCTCTGGATAAAACTGAACTCGACCGCATCAGTCATACTTCTGGTGTCACTTGGCAAGAAATGACTAATCAATTAGGTTCCCCCATGGGATTAAATTATAATTCTGAACAAGGAATCATCACACTCAGTTGGCATTCCCAAGCCACAGATTCTGTTAATGATGTTTATTATCATATGGGATATGATGAGATAGGAATGGGATTAACCTACCAATAATCATTAAAACAGCCCATTAATGAAGCACCCCTCAAAGTTAGATACGATATGCTAACTTTAAGGGGCTATTTGTTTTACTATTACGAAAATTATTCATCCAATTTTACTTGCTTATGCTCTGTTCGATTTGCTCAAAATGCATTTCATTTGTTAATATGAATTGTTAAACCGTGTTTTTCCGCTCTCTAATATATTCATTTAATTAATTACATTTCATGATGGTCATTTTTTATTTTTTGCGCAAAATATTGCATGAGATCGGGTAACCAGTCTTCTAATTGTTTCAATTCAAATCCTTCTGATTGTATTTTATCAGAAATTAAATATTGATCGTGTTGTGTCTGAAATGGAGAATGCACATCGGGATTTCTTTCATAAATCACATGGACAAATGCATCCGTTGCATGACTTAACCAAGATATGAATTGTCTTACTGTGATAGCATCAGCTGAACTCACATTATAAATACCTGTTTTCTGGTGCTCTATCGCCCATACGATGCTATCAGCAGCTGTTGTTCCCTTGACATAATTAACTTTTATTTCTGAATCAGTGAAATAAATTGGTTGGTCTTTTAATACTTGTTCTACATAAAAATATAGTCGTTCTGTATAATCATCTCTGTCCAAAACAATTGGAAAGCGAAAAGTTGTTACATGAAAGGGAGCATCATTAAATAAGACTTGCTCCACTTGACGCTTCCCTTCCCCATAAGTCACTTCTACATCAGAGTCGATGCGATAATTAAGCGGGTCAAAATCAGTTTCTAGGTATCCTGATTGATCTCCTTGATAGACTGCCATAGAGGACGTGACATAATAATATTCAGTTATATCAGCAAATTTATCGATTCGTAACTGCGCATCCTCTGCTGTATAACAAATATTATCAAAAACTGCATCCCATGATTGATTTGTAATTTCTTTCCATCCCGGATGTGTCGCATCTTGAACATCCAATATCTTATGGATTGCTTCCCCTTTAAAAGGATTGGGAGTATTCCCTCTTGTTGCGATAGTAACATTATGACCATGATCAATCAATTGACGGACGGCTTTTTTACCAAAAAAATTTGTTCCCCCAAGTACCAGTATCTTCATTTTAACCTCTCTCCTAACATTCTTGACGATTAAAAATAGTTTACCATATTTATGAAAATGTGATGTACGTTTTCATCATAATAATTGACATTTTTTTGATTTCCGTTAATCTATTACTAAAGCGATTTCATAAATTAGGAGGCTTATAAATGAAAATTGAAAAAATTATACCTGACAAATATCTCAAGACTTATATGGAAGAAGATCAGCCTGGATCAGCTGAATTGATCGCCTTCCCTACTACGACAGAAGAGGTACAAGAATTTGTTAGAGATGCTGTAGCTCAAGATAAAACAATTATTCCGGTTGGAAGTCAAACTGGATTGACTAGTGCTACTTATCCAGTAGATAATGCTTGGCTAATTAGTTTGGAACACATGAACCAAATTCATGACTTAGACGAACAAACGATGACTTTAAATGTTCAAGCAGGAGTTACACTCGCACAAATTCGTGATTATTTAGCAGAAACACCATATTTTTACGCTCCAGACCCTGGTAATAAAAATGCATCTGTTGGAGGTACTGCTGGAACAAATGCTGGGGGAATGCGCGCTATTTCTTATGGTGTAACACGTGATAATATCCGTGGTTATGATGTAGTGCTAGCGAATGGTGAAAAAATTCATGTTGGTTCCCTCAATAAGAAAGATGCTACAGGTTATGATCTCAAAGATTTATTCATTGGTGCTGAAGGTACACTTGGTATTATTACTGAAATGCAATTAAAAATTATGCCTAGACCTGCTTATGAACAATCGATTATTATGGGATTTGCTAGTCTAAATGGTGTTTCAAATGCCATTTTCGAAGTGGTTAAATCTCCTATTCAACCGGTTGCCTTAGAATTATTGGAAGAATCTGGAATTGAATATTCGGAAGCATTCATCCAACAAAAAATGGAAAAAGTTGAAGGCGAAGCATTCTTATTAACAACATTAGTAGACAATGCCCCAGATGGTTTGGCCTTCCAAGTCAAAGCAATCGAAGAGTTAGGCCGTCGTGCAGGTGCAACGGAAGTCCGTGAATTATCACCAGAGGAAGCAGTTAATATGTGGTTAATTCGTGACAATATCTTAAATGGTGTTGTTGCACAAGGTGACTGGAAAATGTATGACCCAGTTGTTCCTAATCATGAATTTACCGATTTAGTGATCAAGGCTAAAGAACTAGGTACAAAACATCGCCTACAAACAGCATTCTTCGGACATGCAGGAGATGGAAACATTCATATTTGTGTCATGCGTGAAGATCAATCAGACGAAGTTTGGGAAGCAAGTAAAGAAGCTTATGAACATGACCTCTTCCCATATGTGTCTGAAGTAGGTGGCCTATTATCTGCAGAACATGGAGTCGGTTTAGAAAAACGTGAATATTTACCATATTTCAAAGATGAAGCTTATCTATCTGTCTTACGTGCCATTAAAACAGCACTTGATCCAGATAATCGCATGAATCCAGGTAAAATGTTTGAAGTTTAATTCAATAAAATAATCTTTATTAAAAACTATCGATTTAAGTGTCGATAGTTTTTTTATTTTGATTGCTTTTTCAACTAATCATTTTTTCACAAAGTATTAGCGTAATGCTGAGCAAACAGATAAATTGATAAAATGAAATAAGTTTACTATACTAAAATTACAAACAAATTTTAATCATTTACTAATTCAAGGAGGAATTTCATGTCATTAAAAGAAGATTTAATTGGTACTTGGCGATTAATTTCATACCAAACAGAACAAAACGGCGAAATTGTTTATCCATTCGGTGAGGATGCTACAGGATTTATTATGTATAATCCCGATGGATATATGTCCGCACAACTTCAAAAACAAGATCGTCAAGCATATCAATCTGGCGACATTCACACTGGTACTCAAGAAGAAATGGCTGAAGCAGCCCATGGTTATCTAGCATATAGTGGACGTTTCGAAGTTGATGAAGACAAAGGTCAAGTCACACATCATATGGATGTCAGTATGAATCCTACTTGGGAAGGCCAAAGTCAACCCCGTGTTGGTCAAATTGAAGGTGACATTCTGTCAATCTATAATGGTTTAAAACCTGAAGATCAATTGAAATGGCAACGTGTCGAACCAAATAAAGCATAGGAGGACAAATATGGCAAATTCAAACCGTGTTGTCGTAGTAACAGGTGGAGGATCAGGAATCGGTCTGGCCATTGCTCAGGCATTTGCAGAAAATGGTGATAAAGTAGCGATCCTCGGACGAACCAAGGAAAAGTTAGACAAAGCTAGTGAAAATCATGAAAATTTATTTGGTTTCCCTTGTGATATTCAACAAGAAGAAAGTGTCAAAGAAACCATCCAAGCCATTCATGACCAATTAGGAAAAATTGATGTTCTAGTCAACAATGCTGGCTTACAACGCATTCATTCGGTAGAAGAATTTCCAATTGAAGATTGGAATCAAGTAATCCGCACAATTTTAACTGGTACTTTCCTCATGACGAAATATGCTCTACCGGATATGCAAGAAGCAGGATGGGGTCGTGTCATTACGATATCTTCAGGTCACGGACGTCGTCCTGACAAATATAAATCTGCTTATGTTGCAGCGAAATATGGACAGATTGGTTTCACAGATACTGTGGCAATGGAAAATGCCCAAAATGGCATCACTGCAAACTCCATCTTACCTGGAGCAACAGATACTGAACTAATTCAAAATCAATTAGGTGATCTCGCTGAAAAAGACGGAACATCTAAACAAGAAGCGCTTGAAACCCATATTTTAGGTTCTCAATGGATGAAACAACTTATACAACCGGAAGAAATTGGTGCCTTGGCAGTCTTCCTCGCTTCTGACGGTGCTGCTAAAATTACAGGTGAAGCCATTGGTATCACAGGTGGCGAATAATAATATTCGTCATGATTTTAAAAAACACATTTCAGAGAACATTTGACGGCTCCATTAGCCGTCATTTTTATGCACTACATTTTTTGATAGATATATCTTTTCTAATTTTAAAATTTAATATAGGAGGAAATTATGACAAATTCAAATCGTGTTGTTGTTGTAACAGGTGGTGGCGCTGGGATTGGTTTAGCCATCGCCCAAGCATTTGCTAAAAATGGCGATCAAGTTGCCATTTTAGATTTATCCCAAGAGAAATTAGAGGAAGCAAGCCAAACACATGAGAACATTCATGGTTTTGCATGTGACATTCAAAATGAAGCAATGGTTAAGAATACGATTCAATCAATTCGCGATCAATTAGGTCAAATTGATGTATTGGTCAATAATGCTGGCCTCCAACGAATTCATACTGTAGAAGAATTTCCAATAAAGGATTGGAATTTAGTCGTTGGGACGATTCTTACTGGGACTTTCTTAATGACAAAATATTGTCTTCCTGACATGCAAGAATCAAAATGGGGTCGTATCATCACAATCTCTTCTTCTCATGGAAGACGCCCTGATATGTATAAATCTGCTTATATCGCCGCAAAATATGGACAAATTGGCTTCACTGCCACTGTCGCCATGGAAAATGCACAAAATGGTATCACTGCTAATTCGATTTTGCCTGGCCCCACTCAAACAAATTTAATTCAAAATCAATTAGGTGAATTAGCTGAAGAAGATGGCACCACTGAACAAGAAGCACTTGAAACACATATTTTAGGTGCTCAATGGATGAAGCAACTCGTTCAACCAGAAGAAATTGCGAATCTCGCTCTCTTCTTAGCATCCGATGGTGCTGCTAAAATTACTGGGGAATCTATTGGTGTCACAGGTGGCGAATAATTGAACTTCAATAATATAAATTAACTCCTAGCGCTAGTTTTATCTAGTGATAGGAGTTTTTTTGGCTCTATGTCAAATAATGTTGATGGAGCTTTTGACGACTGAAATATCAGTCGTCTTTTTTATGCACTTTTCTGTAAGTTATACTTTCTGTCTGCTTCCTCTTCACTAAAATATAAGTGGCGTGGTGGTTCTGGA
>JBHWOV010000165.1:0-6200 GCA_043424535.1 Aerococcaceae bacterium | reverse complement strand
AAGAATGATGGAGGAGAATATGGTTAAGTTTATGGAGAAAGTTCCGGTAGGGACATTTATTATTCCGATGTTAATTAGTGCGGTGATCAATACAATATGGCCTAGTTTTTTCAGAGAAATTGGTGGGGTGACCAATGCTTTATTTGGAGGGCAAGGCAATACATTTATTATTGGAATGTTAACTTTTATATCCGGGATTGGTATCGATTTGGATAGTTTAGTCAAACTTTTTAAGCGTCATGGGCTGATTTTATTGACTAAATTTATTTTAATCGTTGTTTTATCGCTATTTTATATGAAGTTTTTTGGTTTTGATGGAATCTTGGGGATTTCAGCACTGGCTTTTGTCATTGCTATGATAGCCGTAAATCCATCTCTTTATATCTCATTAGTAGAAGATTATGGAGATGAGATCGATCCAGCTGCATTCGGAATGACGGCATTGTTCTCAATTCCAGCCTTTCCCATGTTAATCTTCGGTTTGGTTGGTTCTGGAAATGTGGACTGGATGCCAATTATTTCTGCAATTATCCCGATGATTGTAGGAATTATATTAGGTAATTTGGATCCAGATTTTCGAAAACTATTTGATAATGGTATTGTCTTATTGATTCCTGTGTTGGGATGGAATATTGGACAATCCTTGAATTTGATTCAAGGACTGCAAGCAGGAGTTTATGGTGTCATATTAGCTATTTTATATTATATTGTGAATTCGCCGATGGTTTTACTCGATAAGAAAGTTCTGAAGAACGATGGTATCGCAGCGACATCCATGTTATCTATTTCAGCAACATCTGCGTCATTTACAATAGTGCTAGCACAAGCATTTCCCGAATTAAGTCGCTATGTTCAGGAAGCTACAGCACAAATTGTTTTGGCAGCAATTATTACGATTATTTTGACACCGATGATTGTTTCAAAAATGGCAAAGAAGCAATAGCTCAATTTATCATTAAGTACTTTTAATACGAAAATGCCTCACATCAATTTAATGTGAGGCATCTTTTTATAATAAATTTGCTTAAATATTATTTGGGAGGAATGACCTTTGCTTCACCGGTAATAACAGTGTCGCCGTTTTGGTTTGTAACGGTTGTTTCTAGAGTCAGTCGTCCTCTGTCATCAATAGCGATAATCTTTGCTTCTGCTGTTAATGTATCATTGATTGCGACAGGTTTAAGAAACTTTAAATCTTGTCCTAAGTAAATGGTGCCCGGTCCAGGCATATGTAAACCAAGTACAGCAGAAATAAGGGACGCACCTAATATTCCATGTGCAATGCGTTTTTTGAACATGCCTTGTGTTGCTTCAACTTCATTAATATGAGCAGGATTAAGATCACCAGAAATCCCTGCGAATAGAACAACATCTGTTTCAGTGATTGTTTTAGAAAAAGAACCTTTTTGACCGATTTCAAATGTTTTTTGTGTCATTTTAGAAAACTCCTTTTTTGAATTGAATGCGCATTCATTGTTTTATATAATTAATATATTGAAAGTGAGTGAAGTATATTGAAACAGTACCCAGTACATTATTTTAATTTAAAACAAGGTGACACATTAGCTTATCGCCAAGCAGGCAATGGCCCGCAAACATTGATTATGCTTCATGGTAATATGTCATCTTCTGTCAACTTCACTCGCGTTATGAATGCTCTTGAAGAAACATTAGGTAATGAATTGACGATTTATGCCATTGACATGAGAGGTTTTGGTGACAGTACTTATTTTAAACCGACTCATTCTTTAAGAGATTTGGGATGGGATATCATTGAATTTATTCAATATTATGAACGACAACAAATTTCTATTCTTGGTTGGTCAACTGGTGGTGGAGTCGCTGCTGAAATTGCAGCGGATATACCTCATTCAATAGAAAAGCTCTATCTAGTGAGTAGTGTTGGTCTACAAGGATATGATGTCGGTTCAATTTTATCACCACTCCCGTCACTGTACAGTGGGTGGATGCAGCGATATTTCTCTCCATGGAATGTTGGTTTACAACAAATTGAGTCTGCGATTCAACGTCGCGATCGCGTGTTTCTTTCTGATATTCTATCGAGTATTTATTCCACTCGAACCATTTCAAGAGAAGAATTTAATATATATTTAGAATCAATGTTTCAACAACAAAATTTCTCTGATATTTATTTTAATTTAATTGAATTTAATATGACGAACCAATCAAATGGTGTTCGTCAAGGAACCGGAAGAGCTCAATTAATACAAGCACCACTTGTCATAATTCACGGAAGAGACGATGTGGTGGTTGATAAGAAACATGCTCGAGAAACAAAAGCCTATTTTGGAGATCAAGCTCAATTACATTTATTAAATGGTGGGCATGCGATTATGTCGGATTGTTTCAATGAATTTGTTCTTTTATTAGAAGAAGAGCTAAGACAAAGCAACTAGTACTTATTATCCGTACTAGTTGCTTGTTTTTATGCATCTCTTTCGGTTAAAAATTCCATCACTTTAGGAATCATTTTTGAACGATTACGACGACTAACAAATAATCCAATATGACCACCATCATATCGAACTGTTTCAGCATCTTTTGAAGATGTGATATCGCTCAGTGGTTCAGACGCTCTTGAAGGGACCTGATCATCAGCATTTGCAATGATATTTAAAATTGGCTGAGTGATTTTCTTCAAATCAACCGTTTCATTACCAATTTCGAGCTGTCCCTTGATAAGTTTATTATCGTGGTATAAGTCATTGGTAAATTGGCGAATGGTCTCACCTGCTTGAGCTGGGCTATCAAAGATCCATGTTTCTAATGCTAAGAAATTAATCATTCTTGTTGGATCATCAATATGATTGATTAAATCAATGTATTTATTCGTCGTTAATTTTATTGGCGATAACATGAGAAAACCATTATTCATTATTTCACCTGGTATATTTCCATATGCTTCTACCATACTATCTGCATCCATATAATTGCCCCATTGGAATAATAAACGGTCATTTGGAGAAAAATCAATGGGTGCGACCACTGTGACTAAGTTTTTTACTTTGTCAGGATTAAGGGCAGTATAAATAGTAGCGAAAGTACCCCCTTGACAAATACCAAATAAATTTAATTTATCGGCTCCAGAATGTTCAAGTACTTTATCAACACTGGTAGCGATATATCCTTGAATATAATCTTCCATTGTTTGGAACATGTCATCTTTTGTAGGATAGCCCCAATCGATTATGTATAAATCAGCTCCAGCTTCTAACCAATCTTCGATGAAGCTGTTTCCTTCTTGTAAATCTAACATATAATAACGATTTACTAGAGCATAAGAAATAAGGGTGGGGGTAGACAAAGGTTTTTTGACTTTTGGTTTAAAATGATACAGTGTCATTTTATTTTCTTGATAGATGATTTCTTTTTCAGAAACACCTCGTTCTGGTAGTTCGAGATTCGCCATCGTTTCAATACCTTGAATTATTTTTTTCTGCGCGGCTAGCGCATCTTTGTAATTTTCTTTCGCAAAGTCTAATATGTTTTCAACCATTCTAAATACTCCTTTCAAGAGAAAATCATCATTTTAATTTGATTCATTGTGAATATTATTGCTTCGATGAATTATTGGACATGATTTTGTCGTTGATTTTTGAGTATTTATTGTCTCGTTTTTAGCAGATTTTAGCTCATTTAATTCGCGTTTTAACTGATTGATTTCGCGACGCATCTCTTGAGTTTTCTTAGCGAGACTCCGTGCTTCAGTTTGAGTAACGATTGGTGTATCACGAAGTGATAATTCGATCAAATTATTTTGAGCGGACAACATTTTCGAATTCGCGGTGCCAAATTCAGCTAACATTTTAGCGAATTCATCGGTTGAGAAATATTCTTGAAGTGTTTTTTCAATAGATTTAGACCAATAATTATAAAACTCACGGTAAGTTTTTGGTGAATTGTCGTCTTTTAGTAATTCACTAAATTCAGTAATGAGATGACGAGATTGCTTGTTCGCAACTTGTGCAATCTTTTGTTGGAATTCTACTGAAGCGATTGTCAAATTTATGGAACTATCAATAAAATTATTTTGGGCAACAAATTTTTCTGTTTGATTACTCATTCCTGGAAGATTTAAGAATGGTTTAATCGTTTCATTATAATTTTCCTTCCAAAGCATGAAGAATTCTTTTAATTTATCTGTGTCGCCATTGACACCTTCAATGTAGAGACGACTCATATCATAATAAGAATCTGCCCAAGGGCCGACATAATTCTCTACATTTTTTTGCGTTGCTAGTGCGATTTCTTGGGGAATTCTTAATACTTCTCGAATTTGGATGGGAATGAAAGGTTCAACAAAATCAATATAAAATTGTTGATTGTCATCAAACCATTTTTGCATTTGTTCTTTGGTTTCATCTCCGATTGGGTCTACAAACGAAGCTCTTAATTCATCAAAATAACGATATAAGGATAAAAATTGTTGATTACCATCCATCATCTTATTAAGCGTTTGGAAAGTTTCGCTATCCATCATCGATGCTAATTTCATCGGATCATATAAATGACGATAATGTTCTAAATATTGATACATATTTGGCAATTGGTTCAGATAGTTAGAATAAGGATTGTTTTGATATAATTGCTGCCAATTTTCCATCATTTTTTGTGGTGCATCTGTCATCATTTTCCATGGTTCCATTCCACTTTGATTCATACTAAATGGCATGAACATTGTCCAAGGATTCATATTATTGGTATTGTTTGGTGTCCAAATATTCATGAATCGTTTAAACCATTCTTGTTGTGCTTTGTACATATCATCCATCGTTTGATTTGTATTATTTTCATTCGTATCTGATGCAACGCTATCAGTAAAAAATGACTGCCACTGATTGATTAACTTTTCTTGTCCTTCGAGCCATTGTTTCATAAAGACAGAATTATTCATGATGCATTCTCCTTTGTGTTATTGATATATAAAAAGCGACTAAACCATATTCAAAACCAATAAATATCAACGCAAATAAGACATCTGTGCCTATTGATATCAATTGATAGTTAGTAATATGGGATTTCTTGGGAAAAATTATAGAGGCATGGCTGTAAAATATTTGCGAGGAGCAAAGAAGATAGGGCGAAACTTGTAAATAGAAACAATCCTGTATTTATCTCATAAAAGATAATGACAAGAAAACAAAAGATTAAGCGCTTACATTAAGTTTATATGGGATATTAGGAAAATACCAATAAGACTTGATGTGTCATAATATAATGTATTCTTATATATAAATTATATTAATATTGGTTCTGAAGAATGAAGGGGAGTGCATGATATCAATAATTATTAGTTCTACTGATTGATTAAAGTTTATTTTTAATAAGTGAAGACTAGAGATGATATGTAATATTGAAAAATATTATAATCCAGAAATGAATAATAAACTATCCGTTCGACAAAAAACGAGCATATGATTTAAAATTAATCACATGCTCGTTAAATAATAGTAAATTTTATTGAATTATTTTTCCAATTTTGAAGCGGCTTCTGCATCTAAATAAACAATGACATTGTCATGTTCTTGCAGAACACTAGCGGGAACTTCGGATGTTACAGGACCTTCAATCATACCTTTAACAGCATCAGCTTTATTTTCGCCGAATGCTAATAATAAAATGAGATCAGATTGTAAAATTGATTTGATTCCCATTGAATATGCTTGTCTAGGTACTTCGTCTTCTGATTCAAAGAAACGTTTGTTGGCATTAATTGTCTCTTGAGTTAAATCAACTAAACGGGTAGTCACATCAAATGATGTACCTGGTTCGTTAAATCCAATATGACCATTTGGGCCAATACCTAAAACTTGAACATCAATTGGATTGTTAGCGATGATTTCATCATAACGTTTGGCCTCGGCATCGCTATCTTCTGCTAAACCATTAGGGATGTGTGTTTCTTTAAATGGTTTGGCATCAAATAATTTTTCTTGCATGAAGTAAGCATAACTTTGAGGATCAGAACTATCTAGTCCTGCATATTCATCTAAGTTCAATGCTACAGAATCAGTAAAGTCTAAATCTGATTCACGGATTACGTCGTAAAGAGGTTCAGGCGTAGATCCAGTTGCTAAACCAAATGTTTTAGCACCATCATTTTTTGCCTTCTCGATCACTTTAAAAGCATCCTGAGCGGCTTGTTCTTTCGTGTCAAAAATTCTTACATCCATTAGACA
>JBHWOV010000164.1:0-3705 GCA_043424535.1 Aerococcaceae bacterium | reverse complement strand
GTGTCATCCCTGAAAATTGTCACGTCGATGAGCCAATTGAATTAACGTTTAAAAATAAAAAAACAGTAACTAACCGTCAAGTTTTGATTTATGCGGCTGGAAACTCATCTGCCCACATTATCGAGAGTTATGAAACAGACGAGACAGGTGTCGACAAATCTGCTAATATCGATCTTCGTATTGTCGCAAAAAATGGCGCTCATGTGCATTACGCTTCACTTGATCAATTCGCCAAATCAACGACTGCCTACGTCAGACGTACAGCGAAACTCCAAAAAGATGCGACGGTCAATTGGGCGCTAGGCAGTATGAACGATGGCTTTGTGATTGAAGATATCCAAGTTGACTTAGAAGGACCAGGCTCTACTTCAGATGTTAAAACTGCTGCTATCTCAAATCAGCAACAAACACAAATCATCAATGTCAACGTTACTAATATTGGACGTCACTCTATCGGAAATATTTTCCAACATGGTGTTGCCTTAGATCAAGCCACGTTGACTTTCAATGGGATTGGTCGAATTGTAAAAGATGCGAAGGACAGCGATGCTCAACAAGAATCGCGAATTTTAATGTTATCTGATGAAGCACGGGCCGATGCAAATCCTATCCTGTTAATTGATGAATATGAATTGACTGCAGGACACGCAGCTTCAGTGAGTCGTGTGGACCAAGAACAATTGTATTATTTAATGAGCAGGGGTCTCGAACAGATTCATGCTGAAAAACTCGTTATTAGAGGGTTTCTAGGCATTCTATTGTCTGAAATTTCTATCCCGGAAGTACGAGAAGAATTAACAGACACGATTGAAAGGAAATTAGCACAATATGGTAACCAATTGGCGTAATATCCGAAATGATTTTCCAATCTTACAACAAACTGTTCATGACAAACCGTTAATTTATTTAGATAATGCTGCCACTACTCATAAACCTGAGTCAGTCATTAATGCAATCTCTCATTTTTATAAACAATCAAATGCGAATGTTTACCGAGGTGTACATAGTTTATCAGCCCAAGCAACACAGGCTTTTGAAGGTGCACGCGAAAAGATTACTGAGTTTATGGGAGCAAATGAACCAAGTGAAGTCATTTTTACAAGTGGAACAACTGATGGCATTAACCAATTAGCGAGAAGTCTTGGTGAGATGCTTAAGCCAGGTGATGAGATTTTATTAACTTATATGGAGCATCATTCTAATATTATTCCTTGGCAACAAATCGCAAAAGAAAAACAAGCCCAACTTGTTTATGTCAATCTGACTTCAGATGGCAGAGTCGATTTAGAAGATTATCAGCAAAAATTAAACTCCAAAACAAAAATTGTGACGTTTACGCATGTCTCGAATATATTAGGTACTATCAATCCAGTGAAAAAAATGACACATTTGGCTCACCAACTAGATGCATTAGTTGTAGTGGATGGGGCTCAAGCAGTTCCTCATCTAAAAGTAGATGTTGTTGATTTAGATGTTGACTTTTATGTGTTTTCTGGACACAAAATGTTAGGACCAACTGGAATTGGTGTGTTATATGGGAGGTTATCGCTCTTACAAGCATTTGATCCGACTGTCTATGGTGGAGAAATGATTGCGCTCGTTGAGGAAGCTGATAGCACTTGGGCAGAAGTGCCACATAAATGGGAAGCCGGCACTCCTAATATCGTCGGGGCGATCGGTTTGGCTGCAGCTGTTGATTACTATGAGTCTATTGGCATGGATGAGATAATGGCATGGGAAGACAACTTGAAAAATTACTTGTTAAAACGCTTAAAAGAGGTCGAAGGTCTTAAAATTTATGGCATACAGGAAGCTAACGATCGTATTGGCGTTGTTTCATTTAATTTAGACGGGGTGCATCCACATGATTTAGCAACGGCCCTTGATGCAGAAGGGATCGCGATCAGAGCCGGCCATCATTGTGGCCAACTTTTAATGAAGCAATTGAATGTTATCGCGACTTCCCGGATCAGTTTAAGTTTTTATAATACAAAAGCAGAAATTGACCACGCGATTCACGCTTTAATAAGAACAAGGGAGTTTTTTAACGCATGAGAAATGAACGCTTAGAGTTACTTTATCGAACTATTATTAAAGAGCATTCTAATAGTCCGAGTAATAAACGTATAATGGAAAATCCGACAGGTGAATTCCAACTATTAAATCCTTCCTGTGGTGATCAAGTAGCCGTACAGTATCGTTTGGAAGATGATATTCTGATAGATGTCTGTTTTGAAGGACAAGGTTGTGCGATTTCAATAGCCAGTGCAAGCATGATGACCGAACTTCTTCAAGGGACATCACAAACTGAAGCACAATTCCTGATCGATACTTTTTATGAACTAGTAAAAGGAAATACAGAAATTGACACGAAGCCTTTGAAAGATGCACTTTACTTACAAGGGGTCACAAAGTTTCCAATGCGTATTCGATGTGCTACCTTAGCGTGGCATGCTCTAGAACAAGGTTTACAGGAATATGAGAAGGAGGATTTATAATAATGCATGAAAATGTACCAACAAGACGCGAGTATCAATATGGTTTTCATGATGAAGTCGAATCCCTTTATGATACCGGTAAAGGAATAACTGAAGAAATTGTCCGGGATATTTCCCGCCGTAAAAATGAGCCTCAATGGATGCTTGATTATCGTTTGGAAGCTTTTGAACATTTTAAAAGCAGACCAATGCCAACTTGGGGAGCTGATTTATCTGAATTGGATTTCGATAACTATACTTTTTATCGACAAGCTTCTGAAGGGCCTGCCCGTACATGGGATGACGTGCCTGATAAAATAAAAGAAACCTTTGATTGTTTAGGTGTACCCGAAGCCGAACGGGCTTATTTAGCTGGAACAGGAGCACAATATGAATCAGAAGTGGTTTACCATAATATGAAGCAAGAATTCGAGAAAATGGGTATTGTTTTTCTAGATACTGATACAGCTTTAAAAGAATACCCTGAAATTTTCAAAGAATATTTTGGAACAGTCGTCCCCTATGATGATAATAAATTAGCCGCTTTAAATGCGGCGGTCTGGTCAGGGGGTACCTTTATTTATGTTCCCAAAAATGTTCGAGTAGAAGTTCCCATTCAAATGTATTTCCGTATTAATGAAGAAGCAATGGGTCAATTCGAACGGACACTCATTGTAGTCGATGAAGGAGCAAGCGTCCATTATGTTGAAGGTTGTACTGCCCCAACGTTTTCAGCAAGTTCACTTCATGCAGCAACCGTCGAAATTATTGTTAAAAAAGATGCTTACTGCCGCTATACGACAATTCAAAATTGGTCGGACAATGTCTATAATTTAGTAACTAAACGAGCAACGGCTGAAGCAGGTGCTACGGTTGAATGGGTGGATGGAAACATAGGCTCTAAAACAACAATGAAGTATCCCAGCATCTTTCTTAAAGGAGAAGGTGCCAAAGGAACCGTGACGACAATGGCTATGGCAGGTGCTGGGCAAATACAAGATACAGGAACTAAAATTTATCATTTAGCTCCTCATACATCTAGCTCAATTATCTCCAAATCAATTGCCCGGGATGGTGGAGCTGTAAACTATCGTGGACAAGTTTATGTCGCTGCAGATGCACCTCATTCTGATTCTCATATCGAATGTGACACGATTATTTTAGATGGACAGTCAACTTCTGACACGATTCCTTATAATGAGATTCATAACAGTAAAGTGTCTCTGGA
>JBHWOV010000163.1:0-5475 GCA_043424535.1 Aerococcaceae bacterium | reverse complement strand
TACCGTTTCATCGGATGATTTAGTAGATCCTGATAAAAATTTATATCCTGTTGAAGTATCCATAAACACAACTGGTTGATATTCTGGATGAATTCCTTGTTTCATATTATACTTCCTTTCTGCCGTAATCTATTTGCTAGATTACAGTTATTCAATGCACTCGGGTGCAACAATAGAATAATAGCATGTTTAGACTAAAAATGCAATTCTTTTTATAAATCCATTTGATTCAATGCATCTCTTAAAATACACAATTCTTCTGCGGAAAATGTCACGCCTTTACCCATTTTAGTATAATCTGGACTCCATTCACGAATATCATATTTAGGGTCGCGTTCATTCCAAGAAACACGCGTTAACTCTTTCGACCATCCTTTTGCACTCGTATTGAGTTGAGCAAAATGTTCTATAATTTCAAACTTAAATTCTGACATTCTATCTTATCCCTTCATCTGTATTACATCTACAAATTCAACAGGAATCATCTTTTCTAAATCGTGTGGATTCATTTCGACTGAATAATGAACTTTTCCAGCAGAAAAGATGATCGTTTTATGTTTCAATGCTGATTGATCAACAAATGTTTGATACTGTTTTTTCATACCAATAGGCGAACAACCACCATGCACATATCCTGTCAATGGTAGCAATTCTTTTTCTTTTATCATATGAATACTTTTCTCATTTGCCACATTCGCAGCTTTCTTTAAATCTAGTTCATTTGTCACAGGTATAACAAAAACATAGTGTGTATTTGATTTACCGATAGTGACTAATGTTTTGAAAATAGGCGTATCGAGCGAAGCATTTTTGTCTTTCTTTTTATTAAAGAAATGTGGCAAATATTCAATTTCATGTTGCTCTAAAAGACGCATCACATTTGTTTTGGTATTTTTTGCCACAAAAATCCTCCTTATAAAAATTAAATATTAATCCAATAACGTTCAATCATTTCATTTTTATTATTTATAACTGTATTTTCGAGTTGACCACCATGCTTTAAAATAATATTTTTGGAGCCAATGTTATTATGTTTACAAGTGAGAAGAACGCGATTTAAACCTAACTGTTTCGACTGCTTTATTATTTTAAATAACATTTCAGCTCCATGACCTTGATTCCTTTCATTAGGATGAATGGCATAGCCAATATGACCACCAAAATCATTTAAATATTCATTTAAAGTTAAACGAATATTTATAATACCAATAATCTTAGTTGTTATCGTATTAGTATACAAATAAGTAATCGAAGGAACATATCCATCAGGAGTGGTGTCAGCACTTTTTAATTTCTTTTGAAACAAAAGCCAGTCACTAATATCATCAAACTCCATGAGCATTGAGCTACCAGGTATCCCATCAATTAATACGTGAGGCTCTAATTTAGCATAAGTATTTTTGAAGGTATTTAGTGAAAGTTTTAATTCTTCCGACAGATATTTATCTATTTTAACTAAAAGATGCTGTTCCATATTGAATAGATTCCTTTATTTTTTTTGAATTAAACGATCCAATTCTGTTAAGAACTCATCATTATTTTCAGTTTGTCGCATTAAATGAATCAATTGTTGTGTATATGCCAAACTATTGTCTGCCATCATATTTCTTAGTTTCCAGATTTTTGACAATGTCTGCTCTTCAAGAAGCAGTTCTTCTTTACGAGTTCCTGATTTTTTAATATCAATCGCCGGGAAAATGCGTCGTTCAGCTAATTCTCGCGAAAGATGCAATTCCATATTTCCGGTTCCTTTAAACTCTTCATAAATTAAATCATCCATTCTACTTCCAGTATCGACTAGAGCAGTAGCTAAGATTGTTAATGAACCGCCAAATTCAATATTTCGAGCAGCACCAAAGAAACGTTTCGGGAAATAAAAACTTGCAGGATCTAATCCCCCTGATAAAGTCCGACCACTCGGTTTGACTGTCAAATTATAAGCTCTAGCTAAGCGGGTAATACTATCTAATAGAACTACAACGTCTCGTCCTTCTTCAACCAAACGTTTGGCTCTTTGTAATGCAAGTTCTGCAACCCGTGTATGATTTTCCGGAGTCTGATCAAATGTCGAAGAGACAACGTCTCCTTTAATGCTTCTCTCCATATCCGTCACTTCTTCTGGTCTCTCATCAATGAGTAAGACAATTAATTCAACTTCCGGATAATTTTCAACTATACCATTAGCAACTTCCTTTAAAATCGTTGTTTTCCCTGCTTTAGGTGGAGCAACAATTAAGCCACGTTGACCAAATCCTACCGGCGCAGTGATATCAATCATGCGATTGACGATGGCGTTTTGAGAATATTCTAATTTAATTGGTACCTCAGGATATAGAGGCGTTAAACTCGCAAAATGGTCACGATTCTTAGCTGTTTCAGGATCTCTCCCATTTACTGTTGATACTTGCATTAATCCATAGTAGCGTTCATTAGCCTTTGGCGGTCTCGCAGGGCCAGCTATCTTATCACCATTTCGCATACCAAATCGACGTATTTGTGATCCTGATATATAAATGTCTTCTTTACTTGGCGAATAATTAATCGGACGTAAGAATCCCATCGATTCATCGGAAGAAATATCTAAAATCCCTTCGACATTAAAGAATCCTTGTTTTTCTTCTTGAGTCCGCATAATAGCCAATGCTAATTCTTTTTTGCTGAGTTCAGAGTAATCTGGAATATTTAACTCATTCGCAAAACCATATAACTCTTTAACCTCTTTACCCAATAAATGGGTTAATGAAAATTCATCAGCCATGATTCTCTCCTTACTCTGAATCTGATTGTTCTGAAAGTTCGATCATTTCAATATCTGCTCCAATATTTTGTAATTTGGTAACAATATTTGCATAACCACGAAGAATATTTTCTACACCAGTAATCTCCGTTTCTCCTTCAGCAATCAAACCTGCAATAACTAAACATGCACCTGCTCTTAAATCACTCGCTTTAACGGGTGCGCCGGTTAAACGATTCGGACCTTTCAGTCGAATGATGTCCCCCTCAACTTTAATATCTGCTCCCATACGAATCAATTCCGGTATATGTTTTATTCTTTGCGGATAAATCGTATCAATGATTGTTCCTTCTCCCTCAGTTAATAACATTAATGGGGTAAATGGCTGTTGTAAATCAGTGGCAAAACCAGGATAAGGTAATGTTTTTACATCGACCATTTTCAAATTCTCTGATTTGTGCACAATAACATAGTCTTCACCAATCTCCATTTTTGCGCCCATTTCATCTAATTTAGCTACAAAACTTTCAATATGCTCATAAATTACATTATTAATTCGCACATGTTCTCCCATAGCTACGGCAGCACTAATATAAGTTCCAGCTTCAATTCGATCTGGAATAATCGTATGAGTCGTTCCTTTTAAATCAGTAACACCTTCAATACGTATTTCACTCGTTCCTGCACCACGTATATTCGCTCCCATTTTATTTAATAAGGTCACGACATCGATAATCTCAGGTTCACGCGCTGCATTTTCAATAATCGTACGTCCTTTTGCTTTGACAGAACCGATAATTGCATTAATCGTAGCCCCGACGGATACAACATCCATATATATACGGCTACCCTCTAATCCTTCTTCTGGCGTTTTAAGCGTCACTACACCGTATTCTTCTTTAACATCCGCACCTAATGAGCGGAAAGCTTTTATATGTTGGTCAATGGGACGTGGACCTAAGAAACACCCACCTGGTAATCCGATAACTCCTTCTCCAAATTTAGAGAGTGTCGCTCCCATGAAATAGTATGAAGCTCTTAGGGACTGAATCTTACCCGTTGGCATTGGAATAGAAACCATATTTGTCGGATCAATTTTTAAGACGCCGTCCTTAAAGTCAGTCTTAACATTAAAATCTTCCAAAATATTCAACAATGAATAAACATCATTAATATCGGGAACCCCTTCAAGTACAACTTCTGAATCAGCTAATACAGCTGCAGGAATTAAAGCTACCACAGAATTTTTTGCACCATTAATTGTTATTTCACCATTTAAAGGTTTTCCACCACGTACGATTAATTTTTTCATTCAGTTCACTTCCTCAGTTATTGTCATTCTTTTTTAATTCTTCTAAAATTTGTTGATTAATTTCCAATAAAATATGAATCATAGATTGATCAGTTAGCCCAGCAAAATCCATTAGCTCTTGAATAGATAGTTGGATCTCTTCAAGTGTTAAACTAGTACGCTGCGTAACAAATGTATTATCGACATACACTACTTCGTGTGCAGCGATATTTCGCACATATTTTTCAACATGCCTCACTTTGGCGATTAATTGCTTCAAATGCTGATCGTTTGAGTGATCATCAATAATTTTCACTAAATGACTAGAACTCACATAATGATCATAATTGAAACGTTCACCATAATATTTTTTAAAGGTTTGATTAATAATATTATTTGATTGTTCTACACGACTTTGCTTCCATTGTAAACCACGATAAATTTTATTTCCTTCAGCGTTTTCTTTGACGATTGGAATAATAAATTCATTTAATTGAGGCATAATATGCCTTTCAACAATTAATCGCAAAACATCCACTAGAAAAGGGGAAAGGGCTCTAAAATAATCTCCATATTCTTGTCGTAAAAAATTCAATTGCATACCTTGATAATAATAATATGCACGTTGTTTAAGCCGGGTAATATGGGTAAGATGTGAGATATTCAGTGACTCTGCCAATGTATTCACAGATTCAATATCACAGTGTAATATGGCTTCCCCTAATTGAGTCAGAAGTTGCAAATGTGGAGTTAGTACGGAAGATGAGTCTAGATAAGATTGTAAAAGTAAATATTCACGGTAATCCAACATATGTACGATGAGTTCATCATTAAGTTGAGAATCCATCATATGATATTCTTGGAATGATTTCATCTAATTTCTCCTTAGTAGGTTTCGAATTAGATTTAGTTTAACATATCTTCTTAAAATTGAATAGTTAACAGTTTATTAAGAAATGACACTTCTTAAAATCTGTCACTTTATTGAACAAAATAATCCATTCCATGATAAAATATTTCTATAAAACAAGGAGAAATCATATGACAAAAATAAATAATATCTATCACAATTATAGCGAAAAACCCTATATATCTCCGAATCGTGATGCTGAATGGTTCGAAAAGCTAAAACGCGGAACTGTTCATCTCGTTCCAAAAAGGAACATGGAACGAACATCCGAGCATTTATTACCTGGAGATATTATTTTATTATGGCGAATTCAACTCGGAACTTTTACAAATAAAAGTTGGTTTCCAAAATATTTTGAATATAACTATGGCATTCATGCATCGGAGCATTTAAATATGTTAATTAAGGAAGGATATGCTCTAAAAGAAACAGCAAAAAATTCATTAGAACATATCCCTGCATCAGAAATTAAAGCTATTTTAAAACAAAAAGGCATAAAGGGCTATTCTCGTCTCAATAAACAACAATTGATAGACA
>JBHWOV010000162.1:0-4598 GCA_043424535.1 Aerococcaceae bacterium | reverse complement strand
CTTCTTGCCCTAAATAAAAAGCGTCCAAAGTTGGACGCTTTTTGAAAATTTGGATTAACCTAATTTGTTGTAGTACTCAACGACTAATGATTCGTCGATTTCAGCATTTAATTCTTCACGTTGTGGCATACGTGTCAAAGTACCCTCTTTAGTATTCTCATCGAATGATAAGAAATCTAAACGGCTTACTGTTTCTTCTAAGTTTTCTGAACGCTCACGTAATCCGATCACTTGTTCTGGTTGAACTAAGTATGAAGGGATGTCAACGCGTTGGCCATCGACAGTCACATGACCGTGATTAACTAATTGACGCGCTTGACGACGAGTGCTTGCATAACCTAAACGGTAAACAAGATTGTCTAAACGTGTTTCAAGAAGGACCATGAAGTTTTCACCATGTTTTCCTTCCATTGTAGCAGCACGGTTGAATAATGTACGGAACTGACGTTCATTTAATCCATACATGAAACGTAAGTTTTGTTTCTCTTGGATTTGTGTACCATATTCTGTTAAGCTCTTACGTTGGTTACCGTGTTGACCTGGTGCGTAAGGACGACGTTGTAATTCTTTCCCTGTTTCGCTTAATGAAATACCTAAACGACGGGATTTTTTCCATGATGGACCTGTATATCTTGCCATTTATAAATTCCTCCAATAAATTTGTTTTGGAGTAAAATAATCACTTAAAAACCGAATGCGTGCAGTCTTACTCCTACTTTCGCTTTCTTGCAGCCGCAGTTACTCGTAGACCTCGAAGAGGCTCAGACTGTTGACGCGCTTTCTTTTTTAATGCTGCATTATTTTACACAAGGACTAGTGTAACAAAGACGGGTACTAAATGCAAGATAAAATTGCATTCAAATGACACGATCAGTCAATATCATGATCTTCTAATGACACGACATCCTCATCCGTCAAGACAAAGAGCGAATCATCTTCGAATAATTCGGCATAATAAATATCTTCGATATTTTCATAGCCTCGATTAGCGAGCGCTTCGGTTAACCAATCAGAATCTTTGCCTAAAATATCCAGGGTGTCCGTATGCACTTCGCCTTGATTGACTACCATAATGGAAAAAGTATCTCGCTCATCATCGGTCACAACCGTTAAACGGCCATCGACTTCTAACACCGCATAATACACTTGGTCGATATTGAATTGACCGACTTCGCGTAACATTTTACGCAATTGTTCGATTTTAAGTCGATTTTTATATAAAGCTTGTTGATTAATTTTTCCACGAACAATCAGAAAATCAGGAATCCCTTCCATCACTTGAGCGGGCTTTTCTGTGCGGTAAATAATCATTTGCACTAAATAATAGAACAAGCCCCAAAACGTAATCCCGATAATTTGTGTTCCTAGAGAAATTTGATCATCGTAAAATGCGCCACCCATCGCTTCCCCTAATACTAATGTAAAAAGAATATCGAAGGGTGTTATTTGGGAGAGCGTCTTCTTCCGCATCTAGCGCATGACCATAAAGGTTAAACTTCCGCCAACAAATATTTTTAAGATGACACTCAACACTTCTTGCATTTTATCTCGCTTTCTAGGCACAAGCCTAAGAAACCATTCTCTCCTGTCAAGCGACAGGCAGAGAATGGTCAAGTTTCCATCAACACGTTATTTTGGAGAAGCAAATATCGCAATTACCGATATTCGCTCCTTCTATAACGCTTCTTATTTAATTTATGAACGGTCTTCCGCTTCTAAAATCGTTTGCCAAATCGATAAGGCCGTTTCTAATTTACTCATATTTGGTAAACGATATAATGATTTATCACTGGAAATCAATGTCACTTGATTAGTATCGACATTGAAGCCGGCGCCTTCTTGCGAGACGTCATTAGCAACAATCCAGTCCGCATTTTTGCGTTTGAGTTTCCCTTGCGCATTTTCAATCAGATTTTCTGTCTCTGCCGCAAAGCCAATAATAATTTGATGTTCTTTATTGGCACCGAGACCAGCCAGAATATCCGGATTCTCGATTAAATCAATCACCAAATGATTGGATTCCGCCGTTTTCTTAATCTTTTGATCGGCTGGAGATTTAACACGGTAATCACTCACTGCAGCAGCCATCACCACATAATGCGCATCCGGATAGTGTGCTTCAACGGCATCTTTCATTTCCATCGCGCTGTCGACATATTCTACTTCAACACCATGAGGGACCGTCAGATTTCGCTTCGTCGAAATTAAGGTCACATCCGCACCATACCATTGCGCCGCCCTTGCCATCGCATAGCCCATTTTACCGGATGAGTCATTAGAAATATAACGTACCGGATCAATCCGTTCAATCGTTCCACCTGCTGTGATAACGACTTTTTTATCACGCAATAAAGGACGCATGCGTCCACTCATTTGATGTTCAATCACACGGTCAACAATCGCTTGTAATTCTGGTAAGCGCCCTTTGGCTTCATAACCTTCCGCAAGGAATCCCGTATCGGGTTCGATAATGACATGGCCGTCGGCTTCTAATTGTTTGAGATTGCGTTGGGTCGCCGGATGACTCAACATTTTATCATTCATAGCAGGCGAAATGATCAATGGTTTATCAATCGCCATCAAAGTCGTTGAGACGATATCATCCGCAATGCCATTGGCTAATTTGCCAATAATATTCGCAGTCGCCGGCGCTAATACCGCCACATCACACCATTGAGCCATTTCAATATGTTGCACATGTTGGGGAAGTTTTTCTTCGAATGTATTCGTTAAGACATCGTGTTGGGTCAATATTTGAAAGGTTAAAGGCGAAATAAATTGTGTCGCTGATTCACTCATCACGACACGCACTTCGGCGCCTTGTTTAATCAATAGACGAGCCAATTCCGCCATTTTATAGGAAGCAATTCCTCCTGTGATAAACAGGCCAATCTTTTGCTCATCAAGCATGTAAATCCTCCTGACCTTTGCTTAATTCATAGATAATTTCTTGGACCATTTGCGCTGACTGACGGCCAGCCGTGACGACAAATTCATCAAATGTAACCGCCGCTGACTGATCTGCCGTATCGGAGATGACCCGAACGATTACAAATGGTATCTCCATCACATAAGCCGTCTGCGCAATCGCCGCTGATTCCATCTCACAGGCGCGAGCTTTCGGAAATTGGTCACGAATCGCATCAACACGTTCAGCTGAATGAACAAATTCATCCCCACTAACAATCATCCCGCGTACAGGTTCAATGCCTTGCCCGCGGATGACATCTTGAGCTAGATGGATCAGGTGCGCATCGGCGAAATACCCTTCCGGCATGCCGGCCATTTGTCCTGGCTGGTAACCAAATCCTTGCACATCGACATCATGATGCACTAAATAGTCCCCAACCACCACATCGCCAATTTTAAGTGCTGGATCGACAGCTCCAGCCGTTCCTGTATTGATAATCCCGGTCACCGCAAAATGCTCGATTAAAACGGCTGTACTAATCGTCGCATTCACTTTACCGATGCCTGACTCTACCAGAACAATCGGCACGCGGTGTAATTGACCACTATAATAAATCATGCCATGGAGTGGCACGGTCTCTTCAATAGTCATTTGGTCTTTTAAATGCGCAATTTCTTCAGCCATTGCGCCAATAATTCCAATCTTCATCTATTTCCTCTTTTCTATTAAACTAAAAAGGCTATTAATAATACACAAATTAATAACACGCCAACAATAATAATGCCATTGGTTAAAAAGCGGTCCATGCGAGCATGATATTTTGCTCGGCGTTGAATCGGTGTTTGATCAGAATCTTCTTGGTTTTCAGTGAATTCATTATCACCATAGTCCTCTTCGTCATCCTGATCCCAATTTTCTTCCGCATAAACTTGATTTCTGCGCTCTGACCGCAATGGTGTTGATTCGTCTAGTGTATCATCTAATTCTTCTTCCGTCGCGGGACGCCACACTTGTGTTTCTTCAAGTGTATCAGATTCAGTTTCTTGATTTCTTCTGCGCCATCTCATATTATGCCTCCTCATCGAATAGCCAATATTGCACCGCCAACAATGTTTTAGCATCTTTGATTTGATTCGTTCGCAGTAATTGTTTGACTTCGGCTTTCGTTAATTCGATTAATTCAATATTTTCATCATCATCCGCTGGAATCGGATTGTCGACTTTGACTAAGTCCGTTGCGCGGAAGAGATAAATCTTCTCATCCAAATACCCGGGAGAAACATAGAAGTCACCTAAATCTTCCCATGATCCCGCTTGATAGGCGGTTTCTTCCTCCAATTCGCGCTTGGCTGCGTCGATTGGGGCTTCAAATTTTCCTTGTTCAAAGTCAATAATACCAGCCGGGATTTCCATTAAATCAGCATCAATCGCTGCGCGGTATTGTTTCACAAACACCATTTTATCTTCCGGCGTAATTGCCAAGACACTCACGGCAGGATAATGATGAATTAATTCACGTTGAACAATTTGGCCATCCAATTTCATTTGATTGACATATAAATCGAGAATACTTCCATTATATATTTGTTCTGTCGTCATTAATTTATCAGAATTTTGAAATTTAATTTGTGATTGATCGGTTAACATACTCTCACCTCTTATGCATTTAGTGTAATCAATCGTACGA
>JBHWOV010000161.1:0-30841 GCA_043424535.1 Aerococcaceae bacterium | reverse complement strand
TATGTGTTATGGAGGGATTGGTGAACCTTTCTTTTTACACAATAATATGAATTTTATTCAATTTAATTGTTATTTTTAAATTACTTAAGGTTATAAAATATTTTCTTTGCATTGAATCTTTAAAATCCGTATACTTTATTTGTATATCAATATTTTGTAAAGTGAGGAATCTTTATGACCAATGAACACATCGAAAAAAGTTTTAATCATTATAATATTACTCATTATGAATCAATTAGAACGGAGTTAGATAATGATAATCAATCAGTTGTCATCATAAATGATGTTGAGGTACCTAATCGGAAAAATATACCGGCATTCCAATCTAAATTGCGTTCTAGAATTGTTGAGGTACCTGAGGAAATTTATGAAGCATCAGGTATCTTGATTTTTGGTAAGAGAATTAAATCGTTACTATTTTCTACCGATGTTGCCATTATTCGTAATTCTAATGCACAATCGGTTATTGCTGTTTATCCTTTTACGCCTCAAACGACGATTATGCAATCAATTATTGATGTTTCTTCGGTACCAGTTTTTGTTGGGGTTGGTGGAGGAACCACCACTGGTTTAAGAAGTGTTAATTTGGCCTTTCAAGCGGAACAATTGGGAGCCTATGGCGTTGTTGTGAATGCTCCGATGGAGAACGAAGTGATTTCTCAAATTAGAGAACACATTGATATTCCATTGATTGCAACCATTTCGAGTTTTCAAGATGATTTTAAAGGTAAATTAGCAGCGGGTGCTACGATGTTCAACATTTCAGGTGGTGCTAAGACGGTTGAGTTAGTAAAACATATACGTCAAGAAGTTGGACCAGATGTCCCGATTATTGCAACTGGTGGACCAACTGGTGAACTAGTAAAAGCAACGATTAGAGCTGGCGCCAATGCTATTACATATACACCGCCTACTTCTGCAGAAATTTTTGCAGAGTTAATGAAACGTTACCGGGAGGGGCAAAAAGCGCATGACTAACTGGCTAGAGTGGGCGAGAGAACTTCATGCTTTGGCTCAATCGGGTTTGTATTATACGAAAGATATATATGATGAAGAGCGTTATGAACGGATTAAAGAAATGTCTCATGAGATGATGTCGGAATTAGCCAATACTAGTCCTCAAGTGATAGCGGAATTAAGATTAGAAGATTCTGGATATCAGACACCTAAGATCGACACACGTGGAGCAGTTTGGAAAGATGACCAAATATTATTAGTACAAGAAAAGGATGGACTATGGGCTTTGCCCGGTGGTTGGATGGATGTTACGGAGTCGATCAGTTCTAATGTATTAAAGGAAATTTATGAAGAGTCAGGTATGGAAGCTGAAGTTGTTAAATTAGTTTCACTTCAAGATCGTAATCTTCATAATCCAGGCCAGAATCCATATACGATTGTCAAAGTTTTTGTGGAATGCCTATATAAAGCGGGCTCTTTTAAAGAAAACTCGGAAACAATTGCAGCGAAATTTTTCTCAGTTGATGAGTTGCCTGAATTAATGGTAAATAAAACATCAAAGGAACAAATACTTTTATGTTATCAAGCACGCCAACAAGGCAAAAACTGGCGAGTGACTTTTGATTAATAGAGAATGTTTGTTTTAATTGTTTATTTAATCATATCGCTTTCATATTAATAAAAACGAACATATAAAGTTTTAATAATGGAACATTAAAAATGGAAATAAACCGTTATTATTTGTATAATGTAGACAATATGAGCCGTCTTGTTTATCAATATTAATTTTATAGTTAATAAATTTATATACAGATGGTATAATATAAGTATCAATTTAGGAGGTTATGACTGTATGAATTACCAATTATCTATTAATACACTTCGTGCTTTGAGTATCGAACAAATTGAAGCGGCTAACTCTGGGCACCCAGGTTTACCTATGGGAGCTGCTCCAATGGCTTATGCATTGTGGACAAAGCATTTAAATATTACGCCAACTGAACCAAAATGGGTGAATCGCGATCGTTTTGTTCTATCTGCTGGTCATGGCTCTGCTTTACTTTACAGTTTATTACATGTTGCTGGTTTTGATGTAACGATTGAAGATTTAAAACAATTCCGTCAATTAGGTAGTAGAACACCTGGACATCCTGAAGTAGGACATACGCAAGGGGTTGAAGCGACAACGGGTCCATTAGGACAAGGTATTGCACAAGCAGTGGGGATGGCTTTAGCAGAAACTCATACTGCTGCGATTTTTAATACTGAACAACATAAATTAATCGATCATTACACTTACGCTTTAGTCGGTGATGGTGACTTAATGGAAGGTATTTCTTATGAAGCTTGTTCATTCGCTGGTCATCAAGCATTGGATAAATTAATTGTATTGTATGACTCAAATGATATTTCTTTAGATGGTGATTTAGATGAATCATTCTCCGAAGATATTAAAGGTCGTTTTGAAGCGATGAATTGGCATTATTTACGTGTTGAAGATGGCTTTAACTTGCAAGATATTTCTGATGCTATTCAAGAAGCTAAAGATCATAAAGGCCAACCAACAATTATTGAAATTAAAACAATTATTGGTTATGGTGCTCCTAATCAAGGTACAAATGCTGTTCATGGTGCACCAATTGGAGCAGAAGGTTGGGAAAAAACCAAAGAAGTTTATAAGTGGACACATGAAGATTTTGTCGTCCCTGAAGAAGCACAACAACAATTTGATGAGCGTGTGAAACAACGCGGAAAAGAAGCATATCAAGCCTGGCAAGAAACCTATAAAGCTTATCAATCAGAATATCCTGAGCGTGCCAAAGCACTAGAATTAGCTTTTTCTGGTGAATTGCCTGAAGATTATGATAAAGAACTAGAATATATTTCCGCAGATCAGCCAGCAGATGCAACGCGTAATTCAAGTGGAAAAGCCATCCACGCTTTATCTGAAGCGATACCATATTTCTGGGGTGGATCAGCTGACTTATCTGGTTCGAATAAAACGATGGTTAAAGATGGAGGAGACTTCTTCCCTGATTCACGAGAAGGACGCAATATTTGGTTTGGTGTTCGTGAATTCGCCATGGCAGCAATGATGAATGGTATTCTATTGCATGGTGGTACCAAAGGTTATGTTTCTACTTTCTTTGTGTTTACCGATTATTTAAAACCAGCTGTTCGATTATCAGCTATTTCTGAAATACCAACAATCTATGTTATGACACACGACTCAATTGCGGTTGGTGAAGATGGACCAACACATGAGCCAGTAGAACAATTGGCAGCATTTCGTGCGACACCAAATCTCACGACACTACGTCCGGCGGATTATAATGAAACAATGGCCGCATGGAAAATTGCAGTCGAATCAACTGATAGACCAACGATGTTAGTATTGACACGCCAAAATGTTCCAGTATTAGAAAATACTCAAAAACTAGCTGAAGAAGGTGTTCGTCGGGGAGCATATATTGTATCGCCAAGTCAACAAGATACACCGGAAGGAATTTTGATTGCGACAGGTTCTGAAGTAAGTTTAGCGGTAGAAGTTCAAAAAGCACTAGCAGATGAAAAAATCGATGTATCGGTTGTATCGATGCCTTCGCAAGATTTATTTGATCGTCAATCGAATGAATATCAAGAGGAAGTACTTCCAACGAATGTTGAAAATCGCTTGGCGATTGAAATGGGAGCTACAACAGGATGGCATAAATATGTAGGGCTAAAAGGTGCAGTGCATGGCATTGACCGCTTTGGAGCTTCTGGACCAGCGGCAGATGTATTAGAAGCTTATGGCTTTACAGTAGATCAATTGGTTGATCTATATAAGGAGACATTCGCTAAATAATTATTCTAGCATATAAAGTTTGCGATAAAATGATATAGCAGAATATAAAACAGATTGAATGTGATGATGGATGGGATGTGAGAGAATGAAGAAAAGCTTAGTCGATCAAACTGTTGAGCGAATTGTTTATTATATTGAGAAACACAATATGGTGGTAGGGGATAAATTACCAAATGAATATACACTCGCAAGTCAATTAGAAGTTGGACGATCGACATTGCGAGAAGCGATTAAAGTCTTAGTTTCCCAAGGAATATTGGAGGTTCGACATGGTTCGGGGACTTATATTACGTCACTTGAACCTGTGACGGAATTAACTCTATTAATGACTGAAGGACAAGACTCGTTGAAAGTCGCGTTAGATATGTTCGAGGTGCGCTTTTTAATTGAGCCACGAATGGCCGCTTTAGCAGCTCAAAATGTTAGCGATGAAGAGGCGGAAATCATTGAAAATATTGCCAAAGCGATTGAAGCGGATATTGAAAGTGATGATGATTTTCACCGTGACCTAGATATGCAGTTTCACACTGCAATTGCTGAGGCGAGTGGTAATATTGCAATGAAAGAATTAATTCCTGTCATCATCCAGTCCATTACACTGTATAATGATTATTTTACTGATCAAACAAGTAAAGAAGAGACAATTCGAGCACATTTCCGAATAGTCAAAGCAATCAAAAATAGAAAACCGATTGAAGCTCAAGATGCAATGACTATGCATATGGATTATAATCGTCGTATTTTATATGGCATTGCTAATAAGCAAGAACGTTTGAATAAATAAGCACCATTGAAGTGCCCCCACAAGTTAGATAAAAAACTAACTTGTGGGGGCTTTTTATTTGTTAAAAAAGATATGATGTCTCATTTAATTTAATTCAAAAAATTGATATATTTATGTCAATGAAAGGGTTGACAATTGAGTTCATTAACGTTAACATGACAGACATCAGACAAGTTTAGTGTTGAACTTGCAAAAATGGGGTGAAGCGTGAAAGCGAGTAGCATAATATTTGTATTAAGTATTCAGTTAGTAAGTTGAAAGTATCTTAAGAACATAGTCCCTGAGGACTGAGGAGGAAAAATGTCACAGGTAGTAGAACAACAAAAAACAGGAAGTTATCATACGGTTGAAACATGGCGTATTGCGTTATTTTCATTGAATAATACAGCGACAAATATTTATTTGTTTGCATTTAACTTTTTATCTTATTATGCAGTTGGTTATCTAGGTATTGTAATGGCGGCATTCGGTAGTTTATTTGGAGCGGTCCGATTATTTGATGGGTTAATTGACCCGACTATTGGTATTATTATTGACCGTGTTGACTCCAAATTTGGTCGTTTCCGTCCAATTATGATTATCGGGAACATCATGTTAATTTTATCATTTATTATGTTATTTAATTTGCATCATGTGGAAAATGACGGGCTAAGAATTGGACTTTTTGTTTTTGTCTTACTTTTCCATAAAGTAGGTTATTCATTGCAACAAACTGTTACAAAAGCAGCACAACCAGTATTAACAAATGATCCAGAACAACGTCCAATGTTCTCGGTTTTTGATAATATTTTCAGTTCTATCTTAATCTTCACATTGGGTCAAGTCTTTATTACTAATTATTTACAACCAAAACATACAGAGATGAATTTAGGTTTCTTCAATGAATTGACAACGATTACGATGGTTGTATCTGCAATTTGTACTATTTTAGCAGTTATCGCTTTAGCTCCAAAGGATGTACCAGAATATTACGGAAGCATCTTAGAAGAAGAAGATAATAGTGGAACATTAAAATCAGTATGGAATGTAGTTAAATCAAATCGTCCTTTACAAATTTTAGCTTTAGCAGCAGGACTTGTTAAATTTATTTCTCAGACAGTTGGAGATCAAATCTTACTAATGCTCCTATTTGGTATTACATTAGGAAGTTATCAAATTGCAGGAACATTGGGAATCGTCGTTTCAGTCGTTTCATTCATAGTGATTCCATTAATGTCTAGACAAGCAGGTAAAAAAGATTTACGCTGGGCTTATACTGCAGCTGTACTTATTGCCTTAACTGGTTTTGTGGTAATGGGAGTTTCATTATTTGTATCAAATGATTCTAGACAAATCTTTAATAATGGTTGGGGCCTATTAGCCTTTGTCTTTGCATTAGGATATGTATTAGTTCGTGTATTTATGAATTATGCAGCTTCACTATCATTAACAATGGCGGCAGATATCACAGACTACGAATTGGCTAAATCAGGTCGTTTCGCATCTGGATTAATCGGAACTGTTTTCTCATTAACAGACTCTATTGCATCTTCATTGGCACCAGTTATCTCAGCATTTATTGCATCAATGATTGGTTATGTTACGACAACACCATCTGTTACGGATGAATTAACAAGATCAGTGTTCACAGGAACATTTGTAGGATATATGATTATTCCAGCTGTTGTTTTACTTGTCGTATTTGTTCTTATTCGCATGTATCCATTAGATAGAACGAAAATGGCAGAAATCCAAACGCAAATTGAAGATCGTAAAGAAAAATCAGTTGTTAAATAATTATTGATATATAACGATTGACAGCGGTTTTATAATGTATTAAACTTAATACATCAGATGACTATGGAATAGCCAGTTATTATTTGGCTATTTCGTAGCCTGTATCGTTTGTTACTGTCGTTTGAATAATGTTACTATTGAATTGAATGAAGAATATAGAAGGGATGATAGTTTAATGAGTTTCATGAATGAAGATTTTATGTTGACGAATGAGTCTGCAAAGAAATTATTTGCAGCATGTAAAGACATGCCTATCTTTGATTATCATTGTCACTTAGATCCACAAGAAATTTATGAGGACAAACCATTTACAGACATCACAACAACTTGGCTCGGAGGCGACCATTATAAATGGCGTTTAATGCGTGCCAATGGGGTGCCAGAGCGCTTAATTACTGGGGATGCCTCTAATGAAGAGAAATTTGAAGCATGGGCTAAAACATTAGCCAAAGCTTTCGGAAACCCTCTATACCACTGGTCACATTTAGAAATGTTCCGTATCTTTGGTATCGAAGAACATATGACTGAAGATAATTGGAAAGAAATGTATGATCGCATGAATGCTGTCATTAAAGAAAAAGAATTAAGTCCACTGAAAATGATTAAAGCATCGAATGTAGCAATGATTGGTACAACAGATGGACCTTTAGATACTTTAGAATGGCATAAAAAAATTGCAGAAGATGAGAAATTCGATGGCGTAACCGTTGCACCGAGCTTCCGTCCTGATGCTGCATTCGTCGAACATGCTGATTTTGCTGATTTCACCAAAAAATTAGCAGAAATAACAGAAATTAAAATTGATAATTTCGAAAGTTTTGTTGAAGCAATGGAAAATCGCGTAGCGTATTTTGTTGAGCATGGATGCCGTGCAACAGATATTTCATTCTCAGAAATTACTTTCTATGAAGATGAATCACTCGATGTGGATGAAATCTTCAACCGCGCAATCCAAGGCGAAACATTATCTCGCGAAGAAGAATTAGTTTGGCAAACAAAACTGTTTAGTGCATTAAGTAAAATTTATCATGATTATGACTTGATTAGCCAAATTCACTTTGGTGCTCGTCGTAATAATAATGAAAAATACTTCCCAATCACTGGACCAGACGCTGGATTCGATTCAATAGGAGATCAAACGGCACTTGCAGAGAATCTAAATCAACTACTAAATCATTTAGTGATGAATGATTCATTACCAAAAACAATTCTTTACAATTTAAATCCAGCATATAATAAAGTAGTTGCGAATGCTGCGCAAAACTTCCAGGCTAATGAAGAAGGAATTCAATCGAAAGTTCAATTTGGTTCTGGTTGGTGGTTTGCTGATACGGAATTAGGAATGATTGATCAAATGCAAGTCACTGCTGAAGAAGGATTATTAGCAAACTTCGTTGGAATGTTGACAGATTCAAGATCATTCTTATCTTATCAACGTCATGAATATTTCCGTCGTATTTTAGCAGATTTAGTCGGTACATGGGTTGAAGAACGTAAAGTACCAAATGATGAAAAATTATTGACTGAATTTGTTCAAGATATATGCTATAACAATGTTGCAAAATATTTCGAAAAGGTAGGCGAATAATATGAAAATGAGTTTCCGTTGGTATGGAAAAGATGATCCTGTTACATTACAGGACATTAAATCAATTCCAGGTATGCAAGGAATTGTAACGGCAGTTTATGATGTGCCAGTTGGAGAAGCTTGGCCATTAGAAAATGTCATGGAACTTAAAAAAGCTGTTGAAGAAGCAGGTTTAGAGATTACAGTTATTGAATCGATTCCTGTTCACGAAGATATTAAACAAGGAAAGCCAAATCGTGATGAGTTAATTGAAAACTACAAAGAATCTATTCGCAATGTTGGTAAAGCGGGTATTCCAGTTGTATGTTATAACTTCATGCCAGTATTTGACTGGACTCGTTCTGATTTAGAGCATCCACTTCCAGATGGAACAACTTCATTAGCATATGTTAAATCTGACTTAGAAGGATTTGACCCAGTTGAAGGTGACTTAAACTTACCTGGTTGGGATTCATCATATTCTAAAGAAGAGATGAAAGAAATTATTGAAAACTATCGTAATAATATTTCAGAAGAAGATCTATGGGAAAACCTTGAATACTTCATCAAAGCAATTATGCCTACTGCTGAAGAAGCTGGCGTTAAGATGGCGATTCATCCAGATGATCCTCCATATGGTATCTTTGGTTTACCACGTATCATGACAGGTCAAAAATCTGTTGAGAGATTCTTAGATATTTACGACTCAGAATACAATGGTATTACTATGTGTGTGGGTTCATATGCATCTGACAATGGAGCTAATGATGTTGTTGCAATGACAGAATATGCATTGAAACGTAACCGTATTAACTTCATGCATACACGTAATGTTGTTTCAGGAGAGTGGGGCTTCCAAGAGACAGCACACTTATCTGAAACAGGCGATATCGATATGAACGAAATCGTACGCTTGCTTGTAGAATATGACTGGGAAGGCTCTCTACGTCCAGACCACGGTCGTCGTATTTGGGGCGATCAGACGAAAACACCAGGCTACGGATTATATGACCGTGCATTAGGTGCAACTTACTTCAATGGATTATATGAAGCAAATATGCGCGCTCAAGGTAAAACACCAAACTTTGGCACGCAAGAAAAAACAGTTGGCGACAAATAATTCAGTTCAATAAAGGAGAGATGTATTTTATGACAAATTCAGTACATAATTTTGAAGGTAAAACAGTTACTTTAACAGGTGCAGGTGGAATTATCATTTCTTCTATCGCAAAAGGCTTTGCAGAAGCGGGTGCAAATGTTGCACTTTTAGACTTAAATCTTGAAGCAGCTGAAGCCGTTGCAGAAGAAATCAATGCATTAGGTAAAGGAAAAGCTAAAGGTTATAAAGCGAATGTTTTAGACAAAGCAGCTTTAGAAGAAGTAAAAACACAAATTGATTCAGACTTTGGTCCAACTGACATCTTAGTTAATGGTGCAGGTGGAAACAGTCCAAAAGCAACTTCAGACAATGAATTCCATGCGACTGATTTAGATGAAGATGTAAAATCATTCTTTGATTTAGACGAAGATGGTATTTCATTTGTGTTCAACTTAAACTTCTTAGGAACTTTATTACCAACACAAGTATTCGCAAAAGATATGGTTGGTCGTGAAGGTGCAAATATCATTAATGTTTCATCAATGAATGCTTTCACACCATTAACAAAAATTCCTGCTTACTCTGGAGCTAAAGCAGCTATCTCTAACTTTACACAATGGTTAGCTGTTCACTTCTCTAAAACAGGTATCCGTGTGAATGCAATTGCACCAGGATTCTTAGTTTCACATCAAAACGTTGATTTAATGTTTGAAGAAGATCATGAAACATTGAAACCACGTGGTGAGAAAATTATCCGCAATACACCAATGGAACGTTTTGGTGAACCAGAAGAAATGGTTGGTCCAACATTGTTCTTCGCTGATTCAAATGAAGCAAGCTTTGTAACAGGTGTTGTATTACCAGTTGATGGTGGATTCTCAGCATATTCAGGTGTTTAATTAGTTTCCTCCCTTTAGGAAGATATATATCTTCCTAAGGGTTCATTAATAAAGGAGTGTGAAGGATGTCTAACGAAACAAAAAAACATGATTTTATTGTTTGTGTTGATTCTGATGGATGTGCAATGGATACGATGAATGTTAAACATACTGACTTCTTCGGCCCATTAGCAGCAGATGTATTCAATGTTCAGGATCGTGATGCATTCTTAGAAGAATGGAATCGTGTCAACTTGTTCTCATCTACTCGTGGAATTAACCGTTTTAAAGGTCTTGAAATTGCGCTTAATTGGGCAAAAGATCAAGGTGATACACAAATTGGTGACATTTCTAAATTAACAGATTGGGCACGTAATGCCGATACGGTATCAAATGCTGCGTTAGAAGAACTAATTGAAAAAGAACCAAGTGAAGATTTGAAAAAGGCATTAGAATGGTCAGAAAAAGTCAATGAAGGCATTGAAAAAGAATTATCAGGTAATGATAAACCATTCGACGGTGCTAGAGAAGGTCTTCAAGCTATCAGCAAAGTTGCTGACGTAGCAATTGTTTCTTCAGCCAATTTAGGTGCTCTAGAGTCTGAGTGGAACCGCCACGGCTTGATGGAATATGTTGATCAAGTTTATGGTCAAGAGCGTGGTTCTAAAGCAACAGCTATTGCCGATTTGATTAGCCAAGGATATGCACCAGAAAATGTTTTAATGGTTGGTGACGCACCAGGCGATAAAACAGCAGCAGAGAAAAACGGTGCAGGATTCTATCCAATTTTATTCAATAAAGAAAAAGAATCATGGGATCGCTTAGTAGAAGAAGCTTTACCTGTATTTTTAGAAGGCGATTATCAACCAGAATACCATGAACGTATGGTCAAAGAGTTTGATGATCATTTAAATTCGGCAGCAAAATAGTCGCATTAGTCAAAGATAAGGAGAGATTTAATGACACAATTAGTAGATTTAACAAAGAAACCTTATAATTTAGATCAAGAAGCGATCGATTGGATCGAAACAACCATCGAGAACATGTCACTTGATGAAAAAATTGGTCAATTATTCGTAAATATGGGTGCAGAGCGTACAAAAGAATATTTAAAAGATGTTTTAGATACGTATCATATTGCAGCTGTTCGTTACAACAAAGGACCAGCTTCAGAAGTTTATGACCAAAACTACATTCTTCAAACTGAGTCAAAAATTCCATTGTTAATTGCAGCAAACACCGAAGCTGGTGGAGATGGTGCAGTAACTGATGGAACTAAAGTTGGGGATGAAATTAAAGTTGCAGCAACAAATGATCCAGAATATGCTTACAAAATGGGTGATATCGCTGGTCTAGAAGCAGCAGCTGTTGGATGTAACGCTTCTTTCGCTCCAATTATTGACTTAACAAGAAATTGGCGTAACCCAATCATCGCAAACCGTACTTGGGGTGCTGATGTTGATCAAACAATCGAATTATCAAAACGTTACATGGATGGAATTATGCAACATGGAATTATTCCATTTGCAAAACACTTCCCTGGTGACGGAATTGATGAGCGTGACCACCACTTATCATATGCTTCTAACCCAATGAACAAAGAAGAGTGGATGGAAACATTCGGACGCATCTATGGTGAATTAGCAGAAGCTGGATTACCAGGTGTCATGGCTGGTCATATTCACTTACCAAATGTAGAAAAAGAAATGCATCCAGAACGTGAATTAGATGAAATGCTACCAGCATCTCTAAACAAAACACTTTTAGATGAATTATTACGTGGTGAGTTAGGATACAATGGAGCAATCGTTACAGATGCTTCTCACATGGTTGCGATGACTGCATCAATGCCTCGTCGTGAAATGTTACCAACAGCTATCGAAGCTGGATGTGACTTATTCTTATTCTTCAATGATCCAGAAGAAGACTTCCAATGGATGAAAGAAGGATACGAAAATGGTATCTTAACTGAAGAACGTCTACATGATGCATTACGTCGTACATTAGGATTGAAAGCTAAATTAGGCTTACACAAATTCGAAGGTCGTCGTGAAGAAATCATGCTTGATAAAGATGAAGCAATGTCACGCATCAACACTGAAGAATCACAAGCTGTTGCTGATGAAGTAGCAGACAAAGCAATCACTTTAGTGAAAGACAAACAAAAAGACATCTTCCCAGTTACACCAGAACGTTACAAACGCATCCTAATTGTTAACGTTGAAGGTAACAAAGGTGGATTTGGTGCAATGATTGCAGGTAGCAAACGTCGTGCTTCAGATGTAATGAAAGAAATCTTAGAAGAGCGTGGACATGAAGTGACTGTATGGGAGTCAACTGAAGAGCGTATCATGCAACTTCCAGAGTCTGAGCGTGCGGCAGCAATCGCGAACGTTTATGCACAAAAACAACCAATTGCAAATCTAACAGATAATTATGATTTAATCTTGAACTTGGTTGACGTTAACTCAGGTGGTACAGTTCAACGTATTGTATGGCCTGCAGCTAAAGGTACTCCTGACCAACCATTCTATGTTCACGAAGTACCAACAATTGTTGTATCTATCCAACATGCTTTCGCTTTAGCAGATATGCCTCAAGTAGGTACATATATCAATGCTTATGACGGTAAAGAAAATACTTTACGCGCATTAGCAGAAAAATTAGCGGGCGAGTCTGAATTTACAGGAGTATCTTCAGTTGATCCATACTGTGGATTAATTGATACAACTATCTGGCGCGATTCAGAATATGATTTTAAAAAATAAATGAGTTTACCTTATTGAATTAAGGTTTGAAAGATAACCTGTTGATTTAATCAGCAGGTTACTCTTTTATTCAATTGAATTCCAATTAAAGGAGATAATTATGACAACAAATTATTTAGAACAATTAAGAAAAGAACGTTTATTACCACTTTATACTGCAACTGACATGTCTTTAGTTGAAAAAGCAGAAGAAATTCTTGTTAATAATGGCTTAAGCTTTATTGAAGTAACTTATCGTTCTGAGCATGCAGGAGCAACAATCAAACAATTATCAGATAGTGGTAAATTAATTGTTGGTGCTGGGACTGTCACAGATGTAGAAACAGCTAAAGATGCAATCGATAATGGTGCAACATTTATTGTTATGCCAGGATTCTCAGCGGAAGTTGTTAAATATTGTCAAGAACATAATGTTCCAGTTTATCCAGGTGTTGCAACACCAACTGAAATCATTATGGCTAAAGACCATGGTTTAGACACTGTTAAATTCTTCCCTGCTGATGTATATGGTGGTCTCAAAGCAATCAAAGCTTTAAGTGCTCCTTTCTATGACATGAGCTTTATCCCAACAGGTGGAGTTAATGCAGATAACTATTTAGAGTTCTTAGAAGTAGATGCTATTGTAGCAGTTGGTGGATCATTTATCCTTTCAGAATCTGTTATTGCTAAAGACAATGGTGAAACAGCAAATAAACAGTTAGAAGCATTGGTTTCTAAATTAAAATAATGCATCATTATTAACACAATCATTTCGATGAAATGATTGTGTTTTTTGTGCTTAAGAAAGAAGGAAAATATGTCAAAGATCATTGCTATCGACTTGGATGGCACACTATTAAATGATGAATTAGAAGTTTCAAAAGCAAATATCGATGCTATCAATCAGGCAATTTCAATGGGATATCATATCGTTGTTTGTACGGGAAGACCTTATAATGGGATGAAACACTTCATTGAATCATTTCAATATCCCATAGATCGTCCTTTTTATTTGATATTGGGTAATGGTACGAGCATTCGACAAGGACCAGAATTATCTGCTTTGTATGAACAAAAATTACCGGAAGAAACATTAGAATCAGCATTAAAAATATTTCATGATTATCCTAACAGTTCGCTGAAATTAGCTGGGCTTAATGATTTTTATTTTTATGGTGTGGTTGATGAGAGTATACCAGAGATTCTGATAGAAGATGCGAGGAAAAATAGGATGCAAGTAGATCCTATTCATCTCTATGAGTTAAATGCACAATTGAATTTTAATAAATTAATGTTTATGGCAGAACCACAAATATTGGATGAGTGGGAAGAATATTTGAATGATATTTTTAGTGAAAAAGCTGAAACAGTGAGAAGTACACCGATTATTTTTGAAATACTTCCTAAAGATACTAACAAAGGAACTAGTCTGATCTGGCTGGCCAATCATTTGGGAATTTCCAAAGATGATATCGGAGTTATCGGTGATGCATTAAATGATCTTTCGATGTTTGAAATCGCCGAAACAAAGATCGCAATGGCTAATGCCCATGAAAAAATTAAGAAGATGAGTGATATCATAGTTTCTTCGAATAATGAATCCGGTGTAGCGGAAGCAATTAAACATCTTATATCAAATAAATAAACTGGAAGATTAATCTTCCAGTTTTTTGTTTATTTTTTTAAAGGGAGATTGACCGTTTGTTCATCTTTTGTTGTCCATTCTACTTGACCATTAAAACGATCAACCACTTGTGAATGAATCTGGGAAGCTTTATCTTTATCAATGGCAAGTTGATATGTTACTTTGTCAGTATATTGTGTATCCATAATCGTCATTGGTAGACTTGTTTCCTCCATTAAATAAGTAAATAAATCATTTTGAGAATAGTCGATGACACATTCAACAATAAGTTGGGTAACATTTTTAACGATTGTCGCTTTTTCCAAAGCTTCACTAACAGCGCTCGAATAAGCACGAATGAGTCCGCCAGCACCTAATTTGGTGCCACCAAAATAACGAACCGTAACAGCCATAATATAAGTTAAATCATTGTTTTTGAGAACTTCAAGCATGGGAACACCAGCGGTACCACTTGGTTCACCATCGTCACTCATACGTTGAATCGAGGCATCTTCATTTAAAATGAATGCTTGACAGTGATGAGTCGCTTTATAGTGTTCTTTGCGGATAGCAGCAAGATGAGTGTCGAATTCTTCTTCCGATTGAATAGGGTATAAATATGTAATAAAACGTGATTTTTTAATTTCTATTTCATCAATCACAGCTTCTTGTATGCTTAAATAATTAACAGGCATTTGAACGACCCTTTCTTTTGATTTTCTATATTATTGTATCGTGGATAAAGTGTTGTCGCAAGTTGAGTCTATGTCTCATGATTGGTAATTATGTTATAATTATTTAAAAGAAAAGAGGTTAATAATGAAAAAAATAGCTAGTTTTACTGTTGATCATACAAATTTACAACCAGGCTTATATTTATCAAGACAAGATCGAGTAGGAGAGCACACTTTAAATTCTTTTGATCTAAGAATGACAGCACCTAATCATGAACAAGTCATGAACACTGGTGAAATGCATACTTTGGAACATCTCATCGCTACATATTTACGTAATGATGAGACTTTTCAAGATGAAGTGATTTATTTTGGTCCAATGGGATGTCGAACAGGTTTTTATGCAATCTTTACTGATGCATTACAACCGGAAGATGTGTTAAAGATTTTAACAGAAGCTTTTGATTTCGCTAGAAAATATGAGGATGATATTCCAGGTGCTTCAGCAGAAGATTGTGGGAATTGGTTAGACCATAATCCCGTCATGGCACGTTATTATGCTGAAAAATATTATCAAGTATTAAAAAACTGGACCGATTTGACCTTTAGCTATGCTTAAAAGCTAATCAGATATTTACTTTAATCAAATGACGAATATTTCAGTGGCGCTGTTTTATCCAATATATGTAAAGTTATTTTAGATACATTGGATTGTGCACTGAAATATTCGTTTTCTTTAAAGTTAATTGAATGATTCAAGTCTTGTCTATTTATCTTTTAGAAGTTGGATAAATTGATGTGTAAAGGTCGCTGTCATACCCCATAGTTTTTCGTCAGGTAATTGATACATTGTAAGTGCGTGTTTAAGATGGCGAAAGGGGTACTCCCTACCATGATTGATCAGTTCGAATGGAAAATCGTCATTCGCTAATGGTTGGTAGTTGACCGATTTAATGATCGGATCCTCTTCTAATAAATCTGCGAGAGGAATGGAGAAAACATAATCGACCTCTTCATTTGGTTGAAGTGAATTGATGGCAATGTTTTTTATTTCACCTACAAAGCAATGGACAATAGCCCATTCACTGACGAAATAGTCCAATTCATGCCAAACATCTATCCAATCGACGGGAATATTCAGTTCTTCAGAAGTTTCTCTAACAGCAGCTATCTTTGGCGTTTCACCTGGTTCAATGGCTCCACCTGGAAATGAGGTTTCCCCTGCTTGTGAAATATGATCAGCTCGTACTTCATAGAGAACATGGTATTGATCATCTATTTTAAAAAGCGGTAAAAAAACAGCAAATTGTTTTTGATCACCGATGATATTCGGCTGATGGCCTTTAATTTTATATAATATCTGTTGTTTGTTCATAATTGCTCCTCCATTGGTTTATTATAGCATATTTACTTCGAATTGGGAGTAAATATAAAAGTGATTCTTTGTCTTACTGAAATTATTCAATGCTTTGCTTAATATATAAAATAAATTCATAACAAATAAAGAAAAGGATAACAGCATGAAAAAGAAAATTTGGATTTTGATTATTGGAGTCATAATTATTGGCATGATCAGTTGGTTTGGGATCGGTAATTATTTTGTTAATTATGCTTTAGTCCCGGGGCAAGGCGGTGAAGATCGACAAGTAGAAGAGGAAATTATTAATTCTTCTGAAACTCAGCAAATCATCGCTGAAAATAGAGTGGATCATGATCAAAAACGTGCGCAATGGTTAGCTGAAGTCGAGGATTTCACAGAACAAGTTCAGATCACTACCTCGGATAATACACAACTTATAGGGCATACTTATATTCAAGAAGAAAAGAGTAATGATTGGGTGATCATTGTTCATGGTTATCAAATGGATGAGCGCGAATCCCAAAAGATTGCACCTTATTTATATGAGGCAGGATATAATATTTTAACAATGGACTTAAGAGCACATGGAGCTAGCGAAGGAGATTATATTGGGATGGGTTATCTTGATCAATATGATTTAACTGAATGGATTGATTGGTTAATTCTTCAAAATCCAAATAGTAACATCGCCTTACATGGTTCGTCTATGGGTGGCGCTACTGTATTATTAGCTGGAGGCCATTCACTCCCAGAGAATGTAAAGGCAATCATTGATGATTGTGGTTATTCAAGCATTCGCGATATATTTGCTTCTGAACTAGATAAGCGCTTTGGATTACCTGCATTTCCCATTTTAGATATGGCTGGAACAGTGAGTCAGATTCGTGCGGGATACAATATAAATGATGGTGATGTGATTGAAGCAACAAAGAAAAATCATTTACCGACATTATTTATTCATGGAGAAGCTGATGATTTTGTTCCTGTTGAAATGGGGAAAGCTTTGTATCAAGCGAAACCAGGGAATAATAAAATATTATCTATTTATCCAGATGCAGGGCATGTTGAGCCTAAATATAGTGAACCACAAAGATACTATGGAGAAATTATTCAATTTCTGCAAAATAATATGAATGATTGATGAATTCAGGAAGGTATTTTTAATACGCATGAATATGTTATAATTAATAAGTAATCTAACAACAAAGGAGAATGTAGAGTGATATCAGCAGTAGATTTAAGAGCAGGCATGACATTTGTTCAGGATGGAAATTTAATCAAAGTACTTGATGCGAGTCATCATAAACCTGGTAAAGGAAATACCGTTATGCGTATGAAATTACGTAATATTCGTACAGGCGCTACATATGATACAACTTTTAGACCTGACGAAAAATTTGAACGTGCATTCATTGAAACAAAACCGGTTCAATATTTATATAATATGGATACAACTGCCGTATTTATGGATTTGGAAACATATGAACAATATGAAATTCCAACGTCAATTATTGAAGACGAATTAAAATTTATCAAAGAAAATGAAAATGCAGAAATTCAATTCTTTGGTCAAGAAGTAATCGGTGTAGATTTACCATCCACAGTTGTATTAGAAGTTGTGGATACTCAACCTTCAATCAAAGGAGCGACTGTCACTGGTTCAGGTAAACCTGCAACTATGGAAACAGGTTTAGTCATTAATGTTCCTGACTTTATTGAAAAAGGTGAAAAACTGATTGTTAACACCACTGATGGTGGTTCATATTCTAAACGTGCATAGTCGTGTCATTCGCCTCCCAAATATTTGGGAGGTCTTTAATATATTATTAAGGAGAGATAATAATGAACTCTCAAGCGATAAAAATTGCTTTAGCAGCTGTTTTGTCCATTGTTGTGGCGCAATGGTTTAATTTAGAAAATGCGACAGCAGCGGGTATTATTGCGGTATTAACAGCTTTGGAAACTCGGCAAGCTTCCTTTGAACGAGGACTTCAATATATTATAGCTACGCTTATCGCCTTTGCGATTTCTACCTTTACTTTTTATTTATTTGGGATTACCGTTTGGAGCTTTGGTTTGTATTTACTATTATTTGTGCCAGTCGCGACGCATTTAAATTTAAAGGCTGCCATACCACCTATTTCGGTCCTTGTAACTCATTTTCTAGTGGCAGATAGCATTTCATTATATTGGCATTTAAATGGCTTTTCATTGATGTTAATTGGTGTTATTTTTGCGAATGTTGTTAATCTTTGGATGCCTGATAATCATTCGAAAATCATTGCGAGAGTCGATGAAGTGGAAGATTTGATGCGCGATGTCTTATGGAGTTTTGGGCGTTGGATTCGTAATGTTTCACAGACCAGTGATGAGAGAGAACCGTCTTCATTTGTTAAAGAACGTTTGTCACAACTTTCTGAAACATTGGAAGAATTAAATCAAGAGAGTCTATTTGATTATAATAATCAAATGTTAGATAAAAATGATTATTATTTAGAATATACAAAAATGCGGAAAAATCAACTGACAATTTTAGAGACAATGTGCCAAACGATTAGTCATTTGAACTTAACGACTAAATCAAATCAATTACTGGCTGATTTGTTTGATCAAACCGCGAATGAATTGGATGAAGATAATACAGGGAGCACTTTATTAATGCAATTAGCTGAATTATCTAAAATTTATCAAGCATCGGCTTTACCGACATCACGTCGTGAATTCGAATCGCGAGCGCTTCTTTATCATTTACTATTAAACTTTGAAGCTTTCCTAAAATTAAAACATGATTTTTATCGAGAACATGGACATGGATAAAGTATCTATTTTGAGATAGAATGTAAAAAACGACCATTGAAAGCTATATGTCATACTGCTTGTAGCAGCAGTTTTTACAGCAATCATGGTCGTTTTTCATTCAATTTAATTAAGTAACAGATAGCTTATTCTTCAGATAATAATGTATTTGATTTTTGGATAGCTAAATTTGTTCCTGCAGGATCTTGGAGTGTAATAAAATTCATATCTTCGACAAAAGGATATTTATGATTGTCGAGACGTTGAATAATTTCTTGGAAATCATCAGCATTGGCTTCCCATATGACAGTTCGTAAACCTTGTGAATGTTCTTGGGGAGCTGGAATATCTTTTCCATTCCAAAGATTTAAACCTAATTGATGATGGTATTCGCCTGTGGCTAAGAATGCGGCAGCATTGCCCATTAAATATTTCACACCTAAACCAAGCACATTGTGATAAAAATCAACGACTTCAGTCAAATTATTGACATGAAGATGGACATGGCCCATATTCGTTCCGATAGGCATGCCTTGATATTCTTCTTGATCTGCAAGTGCTAAGATACCTTCAGCATCCATTGGTTCAACGATACCTGGGATAGTACCATCTTCATTAATCGTCCATTCTGAAGTGTCTCGGTCGACATAAATTTCGATACCATTTCCTTCAGGATCGTCTAAATAAATCGCTTCACTATAGCTATGGTCGCTGGCACCAATTAAAGGTGTTTGCGTAGTGATTAAGTGTTTAAGGATATTACCTAAATCTTTTCGTGTTGGTAATAATAAGGCTAAATGGTATAAACCAGTAGTATGTTTCTTTTTAGGGACATCCGTTTCATAAATTCGAATGAGCTCGATATCATCTGGTGTTCCAAGTGAAATCCATTTGCTTGTTGCATCTGCCGTAAGTTTTTTTAAGCCAATTCTTTCTGTATAGAAATCTGCTAGACGCTCTGGATCTAGAGCATTTAATGATACGAATAATGTATCTATAGATGTGGTCGATTGTGTTTTTGGATTAACTGTCATAATGTATTCCTTTCAAATTTAAAATATTTCGAATTCTATTATATATGATTAGAGATAAATGTAAAGCGATATAGTTCTCACAGAATATCATTGTTCTAGTGAAGGGATAATAACACGTAATATCAAATTGCTAAAAGGGGTTTAAATGTAGTATAATTTTCTATTGATAGATAGTTAATAGTTGAGAGTATTGGAAGGGAGGAAACAAAATGAAAGATTTATATGTCCATTATGAAAATGTGACAAATAATGTTACCACTCGTGGTATAGATTTAATAGCTGATGATTTTTCGGCAGATTTTTTCCCTAAAAATATGATTTTATCCGAGGAGCCTGTCGATTTTGGTCGTTTTGATGCTCAAACTAATTTTAAAGTGCTACGTGGCCAACAAGAAGTTAGACATTATATGCAAACAGTACAAAAAGAAAAGTTACGTATTTCAAATTGGACAGACTTTGAGTCGATTGAATCAATGCATTCATTAGAGCCTAGTGAAATCGCTGAATTGCTTTATTTATTTCATTCTTCTCGCACCATACGTTCTGCTTTTTTCTATAAGCTACAAAATAATTTTGTGTTTTTAACATTGCCCAATGGCTTAAATAAAACTTATTATCGACATATCCAGCATTTTTATCCTCGTTTTTCACGAGTGATGACTCGTGCGATGGAAGCTGTCATTAACGATACAAGAGGTTTTTTTGCAAGAAAAGTTAAATTGAAAAAAATGCCCGAAACGATGAGTGCAGATTTACTAGATGACTTTAAAAATGGTGTAAAAATTAATCTGAGTCAAAGTTATGTTGCTGATAGTATCTACTATGTTCCTTTGGATATTATCGAGGATGACTTAACTAAATTGACGATCAATCAACGGCCAAAGGAACATTTCGCGCTAATTTGTTACAATGAGCAAACTGCCGAATGGCATTTAGAAAGAATTGAGCAACAATAACGGGAGGTTAATAATGAAAGTAACAGTTTTATATGGTGGTCAGAGTGCAGAACATGACATATCAATATTATCTGCATTCAATATAATCACATCACTGATCCGCTCCAATTATCAAGTGGATCCTATCTATATTCAAAGAGATGGTACTTGGCTAAAAGGAGCAGAAATTAATGACTTCTTGGATAATACTGATCAGCTAAAATTAAATATTTCGTCTGAGGATGTCACACAGGTTGATTTAGCAAAATTAGCAGATGAAAAGAATATTGTCTTTCCAGTATTACATGGACCAAATGGCGAAGATGGTACCATTCAAGGATTCCTGGAAGTTTTGAACCTCCCTTATGTTGGCTGTGGAGTATCAGCAAGTGCGAATGGAATGGATAAGATTGTCTCTAAACATTTATTTGCACAGGCGGATTTACCTCAATTGCCTTATGTAGCTTTTACTAAACATGATTGGGAGCACAATCAAGAAGAGTACATTCAAAAATGTGAAGGGAGCTTACTATATCCCTTATTTGTCAAACCAGCAAATATGGGGTCAAGTGTGGGGATTTCTCGAGTAGAAAATTCTGAAGAACTTGTTGGTGCAGTTGAAGGGGCTTTGAAATTTGATCGTCGAATTGTTGTGGAACAGGGAATTACGGCGGATGAATGTGAAGTGGCTGTGCTAGGAAATAGTGATGTGAATCTCAGTGTCGTAGGTCGTCTCGTCAAAACAACGGACTTCTATGATTATGACGAAAAGTATATTAATAATACGGTTGAGATGGAAATACCTGCGAATTTACCTTCAGAAGTAGTGTCGCGCATTCAAGATTATGCTTATCGTGCATATAAGGTGATTGATGGAACAGGTCTTGCACGTGTAGACTTCTTCGTGACAAAAAATAATGACATTTATATTAATGAAATCAATACGATGCCTGGTTTTACTGAATTTAGTATGTATCCAGCATTATGGAAAGCAACTGGCATCGATGAGCGCGATTTAATTGAAGAACTGATTCGATTAGGCATGCGTCACTATGAAGCGAAACAAGATTTATGGAAAGAATAAGACAGGAGAATTTTATTTGAGACCAATAGCAATTGCTGATATTCAGGCAGCCATTAAACAAGCAAAATATGATGGTGATCAAGCAGGACTGACAATTAATAATGTTGAGTTTGATTCCCGAAAAGCGAGCGAAGGGACGCTTTTTGTACCCTTAACCGGTGGGAATACCGATGGTCATTCTTATGTTCAAACGGCTATTGATCAAGGAGCTGTTGCTTGTTTATGGCAGCAAGACCATGAACAAGAAGCGCCTAAAAATCAAATTGAAGTTATTTACGTTGAAGACACATTGTTAGCTTTGCAAGAATTAGCACATTATTATCGCCATCTAATCGATCCAATCGTTATTGGTGTGACGGGCAGTAATGGAAAAACAACAACGAAAGATATGCTCGAATCTGTCTTAACAACAAAATACCATGTTCATAAAACCCAAGGAAATTATAATAATGAAATCGGCGTGCCTTATACGATACTGCAAATGCCCGAAAACACGGAAGTATTAGTTTGTGAAATGGGAATGAGTGCTTTTGGTGAAATTGAAGAATTGACCCGTATTGCTGAACCAGACATCGCTGTCATTACACTTATTGGCGAAAGTCATTTAGAACACTTAGGATCGAGAGCAGGTATTGCAGAAGCAAAGTTAGAAATACTAGAGGGTCTTTCAGATCAAGGACTGCTAGTGTATCCATATAATGAACCATTAATCCATGATTATTTACAACAATATCATAATGCACCTGAAACCTTAACATTTGGTTTTGAATCACAAGCAGATGTCTATGCTTTTGAAATGATAGAAGAACAAAAACAAACTTACTTCAAAACAAATTTAGATGCGAGTGTGCGTTGCATGATACCAGTGATGGGATCATATAATGTAACGAATGCTTTAATTGCTCTTGGTGTTGCTGATTATTTAAATGTCCCAATTGAACAAGCCATTTTTCAATTAGCTCAATTTAAATTAACGGCAAATCGATTAGAGTGGTTAACAACAGCACAAGGCGCGCAATTATTAAATGATGCATATAATGCCAGTCCAACGTCAATGCATTCAGTTATACGCACTTTTTCTAATTTACAAGTGATGCCTAGCCAACGTAAAATTTTACTATTAGGTGATATTCGTGAATTGGGAGATCAAAGTGCTTTGATGCATCGTCAATTAAGTGAATCAATTGACGAGGAAAAAATTGATAAAGTTTATCTTTTTGGTCCTGAAATGTATCATTTATATGAAGCATTGGAGTCAAAATTTGACCCAGCTAATTTGCATTATGAAAAAGAAAATCACGATCATATCACGCAACAATTAAGTTCAATTTTTACTGAACAAGATTTAATTCTTGTTAAATCAAGCTTTGGTACTGATTTATTACAAATTGTACAACAGCTAACTGAAATGGCGACTGAGTAATAGAGAAATTATTTGTTGTGAGAAACAAACCATGTTACAATAGACATTAGTAACATATCGGTTTAATAAAATCTGGCCGCTGAACCGTCCACATTTTCTTATGTGGGGTGTTTTGCGGTTTTTGTGTTATTAGAAAGAAATGAATACAAGTGACAATATAGGTCAATGACATGACTCGTGAGAGGTAAATACATGAACTTAAAATGCCCATCGAACTTACCACTTACGAAAAGCTTCTTTTGTTATGCCAATGCATAAGCAAGAAACCATCGTGATTACAGATTGTCCCAATCATTCATATTTAAAATTCAGTTTTAGCTGAATATTCAAATGATATAGAAGGCAATTATAGAAAAGGACAAGATAATTTGAAATTTAATGAATTAAACTTAGATAAACGAACACTTAAAACGCTGAATGATTTAGGCTTTGAAGAGCCAACTCCAATTCAGCAAGTGGCCATTCCCGTAGCGCTTGAAGGAAAAGATTTAATTGGTCAAGCTCAAACTGGGACGGGAAAAACTGCTGCATTTGGTTTGCCGATGCTAGAAAAGATTGATCCAGAAGATAAATCAATTCAAGGACTAGTTGTTGCTCCGACGCGTGAATTAGCAATTCAAGTTCAAGAAGAAGTGTTTCGATTAGGAAAAGGAGTCCGTGCAAGAGTCTATCCTGTGTATGGTGGCGCACCAATCGGCAAACAAATCGAACGTATAAAAAGAAATAATCCACATATTATTGTTGGAACACCAGGACGTATTATTGACTTAATTAAGCGAAAAGTTTTAAAATTAGATCAACTACAAACGCTTGTATTAGACGAAGCGGATGAAATGCTTAATATGGGATTTATTGATGATATTCGAGAAATTTTTAATCATACACCGTCTACCCGTCAAACCATGTTATTTAGTGCGACCATGCCGAAAGAAGTAAAAAAATTAGGGGAACAATTTCTCACTAATCCTGAGCATGTAAAAATTGAAGCGACTCAGATGACAGCAGATCTAATCGATCAATATTTCATTAAATGTCATGACAAAGAAAAATTTGATATTTTAACACGCTTAATTGATGTTCAATCTCCAAAACAAGCGATTGTTTTTTGTCGAACTAAAAAACGTGTCGATGAAGTGGGACGCGGTTTAAGTCTCAGAGGGTATAATGCAGAACTCATTCATGGAGATATTACTCAACAAAAACGGACAAGTGTCATTAAAGAATTTCGTGACGAAAATATCGAAATCCTTGTCGCAACAGATGTTGCAGCTCGTGGTCTAGATATATCCGGTGTCACGCATGTTTATAATTATGATATTCCTCAAGATCCTGAGAGTTATGTACACCGTATCGGAAGAACGGGACGTGCAGGTAGTGACGGTATGTCAATGACATTCGTTCAACCGAATGAAATGGCTTATTTAAGAACCATTGAAAAATTAACGCGTAAAGAAATGTCGCCAATGCGTCCACCGACTGATGAAGAGGCACAACAAGGGCAAATTCAACAAATAATCGATCAAACGAATCAGATTTTAGAAGACGATAATATTGATCATTTAAGAAATGCAGCTAAACTTTTGTTACAACATTATGATCATAATGATCTTGTCTCAGCTTTACTGAGCCAATTAGTAGACACAACAAATGATGTAGAAGTATTTATTTCACCACAAAAACCACTACCTAATGCAAAAAATAAAGGTCGTGGAAATAATAAATCTTATAAAGGTAAACGTCGTCGCAATGACCGCAATCGCTATGACAATAAACGTAATGACCGCAGACGATCTAAAAAATCATCGAATAATAAAAATCAAAACAAACAAAATAATAATTTTAAAATAAAACATAAGAAAGACTAAGGTAATGATCCATGCGTATTGGAACAGATATTATTGAAATCAGACGCATAAAAGAAGCGATAGAAAGAAATCAACGATTTGCTAAAAAAGTTTTAACTGAAAATGAATTTAAAATTTATGAACAGTATCCATTAGGACGTCAAGCAGAATTTTTAGCAGGCCGATTTTCAGCTAAGGAAGCTTATGGTAAAGCACTGGGAACCGGTGTTGGAACACAATTAAAATTTAGTGATATCGAAATATTACCGAATGAACGTGGCATTCCAATTGTTACAAATGGGCCTGTCATTGAAGGGGCTCAAGTTTCCATTAGTCATACAAAGGAATATGCTACAGCAATGGTTTTAATTGAACTAAGCGAACTGGCTATTCAAGATAAGTTACGAAGCTTTGAGAGGATAAAGGAGAGAAAGTAAAGTGGAAAAGTGGATCCATCGACCGACCCAGGCTCGAATTCATTTACCGACGATAAAAGAAAATATTCAATGGTTGTTAAATCATCGTACAGCACCTGGTCAAAAGGTTTATGCAACGATAAAAGCTGATGGTTATGGACACGGAGCAGTTGAAATTGGAAAAGTCGCGATTCAAGCAGGCGTTCATGGATTAGCTGTTGCAACGGTTGATGAAGCAATAGAATTGAGAGAAGCTGGAATAGAAACAACACCTATTTTGGTTTTAGGACATACGCTTCCAGAAGGAATCGTGGATATCTTAAAGTATGATTTAATCATTACGGTTAGTGATACTGACTTTTTTGAAACTGCTGAGAAATTCCTTAATGAACAACAACTTAATCTACTGAATCATCATAAATTAACCGTTCATCTTGCTGTTGATACCGGGATGTCTCGTATTGGTGTGCGAACAGTAGAAGAGTTACAAGAATTTATAAAGAAAATAAAAGATTATCCTTGGGTTGAATGGGAAGGCGCTTTTACACATTTTGCTACAGCTGGTGGTGGCTCTACTGATTACATCGATTATCAGCTTAAAAAGTGGCGAGAAATGGGAAAATATTTGCCTCAGTCAGTTACCGAACGACATTATGCGAATTCTGCAATGGGATTATGGCACAATGATGAACTCCCTCAATCCACTATTATCCGCTTTGGAATCGCAATGTATGGCCTTGACCCCAAAGATGCTTTATTAACAGATAAAAATTTACCACAAATACAAACTGAAAATTTACAAGCATTAAAGCCAGCATTGGAATTGGTTACTGAGATTGTTCATATCAAACAAGTATCAGCAGGAACTAAAATTAGCTATGGTGCGACTTATGAAAGTGCTGAAGATGAATGGATTGCAACCCTTCCAATTGGCTATGCTGACGGTTGGCATAGACATTATCAAACCATCCCTGTCATCATTGAAGGCGAATATGCAGAAATTGCTGGCACTATCAATATGGATCAAATGATGATTCGCTTACCAAAATTTTATCCAAAAGGAACCGAAGTGACATTAATCGGCAAGAATGGCACATTAGTCAATCATCCAAGTAAAATAGCACGAGAAATTGGAACGATTGGCTATGAGATAATGACATCCATTGGACCGAGGGTTCCCAGAATGTATCTTGAAGAATAGGAGAGAGCTTCGATGTATCAAATAGAATATATTACTGTAGCAGACGAATTTATGGAAAATTGCTATGCTGTGATTCATCCGGAAACTCGTGAAGCTTTAATTATTGATCCTGGCGGGAATGCACCTGAAATTATCAGTTGGATAGTAGAGTTGAAAATACAACCTATCGCGATTTTATTGACTCATGCCCACAGTGATCATATCGGAGCAGTTGATGCTTTGCGCGATGAATATGGCATTCTCGTTTATGTATATTATCTGGAAAGTGCTCATTTAACAGATCCTAGATTAAATTTATCAGCATTATTTCCTGGTGAAACGATCACGCTTAGACCTGCTGATATAGCTTGGGTTGAAGCAGATCTTACTTATCAACAAATTGGACCTTTCTCTTTCGAAATGGCATTTGCTCCAGGGCACAGTCCAGGTCATGTTATTTTTAAATTTTTAGAGAGTGGTTTTGTTGTGAGTGGAGATGTTGTATTTCAAGGAAGTATTGGACGGACAGATTTACCTGGAGGAGATACTGAACGATTGATGGAAAGTATTCGTGAAGAAATTTATACTTTACCCGAAGAAACCATTTTATATCCTGGTCATGGACCGCGAACGACTGTAGGAAATGAGAAACGAACCAATCCATTTAACCGCTATATTTTAAAATAAGGAGACAATCTTTTGTCTCTAACAAAATGAACTATAAAAGCCGTCGGCGATTTTGCAGACGGCTTTTTAAATGTTGATTACTGAAAGTGAATCAGGATGTTGAAAGAGATTACCATTGATATTCTGTAAAATGATATTGTTTTTGACGAAGTTTTAAAATTAATCGATTAATTTGTACGCGGTTGACTTCTGGTCCAATGACAACGAATAGATGCTTCGAAGTATTGTAATCTGTTTCTTGAAAAAGTTGGAAGGTTTTTGGTTCCAAATATTTGAGAGTTAATCGTGTCAATTGTTCTAAGTTTCGTAAACCTGGAGCAAGGTCGATCTTTAGCATATGTATACGATCATTTGCACCCCAAGCTTGTGCCAGAAAATCTAAGAGATGATCGTGATAAACAATACCAACAAAATTATTATTTTCATTCAAGATACAAATATAAGGTAAGTCTCTTATTGAGAAGAGTAATTGGTAAATGGAATCATTTAAATGCACCACACGAGTAGTGTTTTTTAAAAAACTAGTAACACGTTTCGATGTTAGATGTTCTTTACCATTGTGGTAAGCCTCTTTATAGATATGATATTTATATATATTCCCGCGAAAGAGTTGTTCAGTCGCATCCACAACTGGTGCATTACGAAGATTGTGTTCTTCTAGTATTTCTAATGCATCTAAACAATTCACTGTTTCTGGAATTAATAAAATATCTTCTTTTGGCACCATAATTTGTTCAATCATGCTTGATCTCCTATTCTAATATCATAGCTTAGAATAACACTCGTTAAATTAAAAAGCAAGCGTTTTCTCATTGTTTTCTCATTGTAATAAAAGACCGCCTTCTTTTTTAAAAGAGATATTGATATTCTTAGCGAGATAATTGCATTTTTTGTGAGAAAAGCTTATAGTATAATAAAATATGTATTGAACAAATATAAAGGAGAAATGATAATGGATTCCCCCAGTTCCTTGTGGACACAATTACTAATAATTTTAATATTGACGTTTATTAATGCTATTTTTGCGGCTAGTGAAATGGCTTTTGTTTCAGTGAATCATACAAAATTAAGACGCTTCGCTGAAGAAGGCGATAAACGTGCAGAGCGTGTTTTAATGTTGCTTGAAGATTCGGATGACTTTTTGGCAACAATTCAAGTTGCGATTACATTAGCAGGATTCTTGTCCAGTGCGTCGGCAGCGACAAGTTTCGCTGATTATTTAGTGGCACTTTTCCCTGATTTTGCGGGGGCATACACAGTGGCTATTATTATTGTGACGATGATATTATCATATATTACTCTAGTGTTTGGTGAATTGTTCCCTAAACAAATCGCCCTACAGATGCCTGAAAAGATTGCGATGACTATGAGTGGTTTAATCGCTGGCACACAAACGGTATTCAAGCCATTTGTTTGGTTATTATCTGCTTCGACAGACTTACTTCAAAAAATAACACCGATTGAATTTTCTGAAAATGAGGAGAAATTCACCCGTGAAGAAATGAAAGTGATTATTCAAGAGAGTCGAGCAGAAGGGTCGATTGATCTAGCTGAATTAACTATGCTTCAAGGTGTATTATCTCTCGATACAAAGATTGCTGAAACGATTATGACACCGAGAACTGATACACAAATGGTTGATATTACTGATGATTATTCGGATATTTTACAAGAATTACTAGAGACACCTTATTCACGTATCCCATTGTACGAAGACGATAAAGATAATGTGATTGGTGTGATTCATATGAAGCATCTTTTAAAAAGTGCAAAAGAAGAAGGTTTTGAAAATTTAGATTTCTTAGAAATCGCGACAGAACCACTCTTTATCCCATCGACATTGTATATTGATGATTTGCTCATTCAATTTAGAAATGAACAGACCCACTTAGCCATTATTAAAGACGAATATGGTGGTGTTGCTGGGATTGTAACATTAGAGGATGTTTTAGAAGAAATTGTTGGCGATATCGAAGATGAGACAGACATCAATCCTTCGGCTGATATCCGTAAAATCGATGATCATAATTATTATTTAAATGGGATGTTATCGGTTGATAAATTTAACCAATTTTTCAAACAAGAAATTGAAGCAGATGATGTGGATACGATTGCAGGTTTGATGATTTATTATATGGGTTATGTACCTGAGGATAATGAACAAATATCTGTTCGGATTAATAAATATGTCTTGCGAACCAGTCTTGTCGAAAATGGTCGTATTCGTGGCATTCACCTTATCGAAGATTTGGATGGGAATATTGAAGCCGACTATGATGCGTCAACAATTGACGAAGAATATGAAGAGCGTGAAGAATCGATTGAAGATATTGAAAATGCTCAAGAAACGGATTATAACTCAGATTAAAATTGTGGCACATTTCTAGCGGATCAGTTAGAATGTGCTTTTTACTTTATTTGTTAAAATAGTTATTGAAATGAATTAGAATATATTGGAGGAAAAAATGTTAAATGAGATGATGCATCGTCCGATTGTGATGCAAAAAATTGTTGATTTTATGAGAGAAGAGCAATTGCCATTTACAGATGGTGTCGGTGAACTAGAAGCTTATGCGAATGAACGAGGTATTCCGGTCATACCACATGAAACGGCTAAATTTATTGATTTGTTCACTGCAACAATTAAACCAAGAAATATTTTGGAAATCGGTACTGCGATTGGTTTTTCAGCCAGTTTAATGGCGCAACATTTATCAGAAGAGGGGCATCTAACAACGATTGATCGGTACCCAAAAATGTATGAGCGAGCGAAAGAAAATTTTAAACGTTTAGGATTGGAACATCGCATCACGATGATTGAAGGCGATGCAGCAGAGGTTTTACCAACATTAGAAGCTGGCTATGATCTCATTTTTATGGATAGTGCCAAAGCAAAATATATTGAATTTCTTCCAGAATGTATGCGCCTATTAAATATGGGTGGTGTATTGATTATTGATGATGTCTTTCAGGCTGGAACAGTACTGGATGATGAATCAGAAATTCCCAAACGCGTACGAAAAATTCATCGAAAATTAAATGAATTATTTGAGACTGTCCTATCATCAAGAGAACATCGCAGTTGTTTAGTGCCTCTAGGCGATGGTATATTAATGATACGAAAAGAG
>JBHWOV010000160.1:0-11433 GCA_043424535.1 Aerococcaceae bacterium | reverse complement strand
GCACTAAAATAAAAAAAGCGTTTACATTTACTTAATACTATGATATTATAATCACAATAATTAATAAGGAGCGATATACTATGAATAGGTTGAAGTGGTTAACGGGTGCTACATTAGTGGCATCCATGTTGATGGTTGCGTGTGGAAACGAAACAGATGACACTAACGATGGTGCGGGTAGTTCAGATCGTGTAGAAATTAGATTTGCCAGTTGGGATAACGAAGCTAGTTTAGATAGACAACAAGAATTAGTTGATAGTTTCAATGAGTCACAAGAAGAAATTACGGTTAAACTTGAAGGTTATGGTTCAGAATTTGATACATCTATTACAGCTGGTATGGGAGCTGGAGATGCTCCAGATGTTATGTATATGTGGAACTACCCTCTATATCATGAAGGATTAGAGCCTTTAGATGATTATATTGCTTCAGAAGGTGAAGAGTATAGAGATAACTTTTACGAAACAACTTGGAACTATAATTCAATTGATGACGTAACATACGGTATTCCAATTGGTTTTACTACTCATGCATTGTATTACAACAAAGATATTTTTGATGAAGCTGGTGTAGAATATCCAGATGATACATGGACATGGGATGATTTAAAAGAAGCTAGCGAGCAGATTTCAAATCCAGATGAGAATCAGTATGGGTTAGTATTGCCAATAAATCCAGATCCATATGACTTTGAAATGTTCTTCTGGTCAAATGGAAGCGCTTATGTAAATGAAGATGGAGAGACAGAAGGTGTGTTGAATTCACCTGAATCAGTTGAAGTTTTAGAAATGTTCCAAGGATACCTAGAAGATGGAATTGCTGTAGGTAGTGATGGATATGGTCGAGATGAAATGGAAGCACAAACTGCATCAATGATGATTTCAGGTTCTTGGGAAATAGATGCATTTACGAAGGCAGAAATTAATTATGGTATTGCACCAATTCCAAGTCATGGAGATCAAGAAAGTGTAAGTATTCTAAGTTCTTCAGGTATTGCAATGTCAGCTGATACAGAACATAAAGATGAATCATGGGAATTTATTAAATACTGGACAAGTGAAGAACTAAATAGAGAGAGACTTGAATATGAGTTACCAGTTTTAGAAAGTGTGGTTAAAGAAGAAGGGTTAGAAGAAGATGAAAGAGGAGTCTTCTATACAATGTTAGAACGTAGTGAAGACTATAATCCAGCTTCATTTATTGTAGACAACTGGAGTTCATTATCTGATGATCTTGCATATGTGTTTGAATCAGTATTTAACCCTACAACCTTATATGACCCACAGGAGGCACTTGATGGAGTTGTTAATTAAAAAGTGGGTAAGGATTCATTTCAAGGAGGAAATGAGATGCGAGAATCACGAAATACGGAAATTACTTTAAATAATAAGAAAAGGGACTATTCTAAAATAGTTCCTTATCTCTTTATAGCACCTTGGTTAATTGGTTTTGTGTCATTTACCCTCGGTCCATTAATTCTTTCTTTTGTTATGAGCTTTTTTGATTGGCCTGTAATTGGAGAAAGAACTTTTGTCGGCTTTGATAACTTTATTAATATGTTTACACAGGATCCGCAATTCTGGGATTCAATTAAATTAACTTTTAAATTTGCTTTAATCTTTGTACCATTAAACTTAATTATTGCTCTAATCCTCGCATTAATGATTTCACGTTCTGGAATAGGTACTACAGCATTTAGGGTAATATTTTATCTGCCATCTGTAGTATCTGGAGTAGCGGTAGCTATTATCTGGGGATGGATATTAGATTCAAATAATGGGATATTAAATTACTTACTAAGTTTAATTGGAATAGACGGACCCAATTGGTTACAAGATCCTAAGTTTGCAATCATAGCTATTGTAATAGCTAGTGCTTGGGGTGTAGGAAATATGATGTTAATTTTTTATACAGATATTTCAACTATTCCTGAAGAATATTATGAGGCAGCAAGAATGGATGGGGCAGGTACTTTTAGACAATTTATAAATATTACTATACCTATTATTACACCGACAATATTCTTTAACTTAATTACATCTACAATTGCAGCATTGCAACAATTAGAACTGGCCATGCTTTTAACAAAAGGTGGTCCTCTAAGATCGACATTTTTCTATGGAATGTTTGTTTATGAGAACGCATTTAGACACCATCGATTAGGTTACGCTAGTGCAAACGCTTGGATTATGTTCATTGTTATTATGTTAATGACAGCGATTATTTTCAAATCATCGTCTGCATGGGTGTTCTATGAGAATGCTGCTGAAGACTCACCTAAAAAAGAGAAGAAAAAAGACACTCAAAGAGTACAAGCAATCAAGGAAGCAGGTGAAGATCAATGACTTTCAGAAAAAAAATATCAGATTTGGATAAATTTAAGATAGTCTTATTTGGTGGTCTTATATTTTTTACGATTTACTTTATGGGACCAATTCTTTGGGTACTATTAACAGCTGTTAAATCCCCGTCAGAAGTAAATATATATCCTCCACAAGTTTTTCCAAATGAATGGCGATGGGGTAACTTTATAGAGGCTTGGCAATCACAGCCTTTCGGAGTATATTTTAAAAACTCGATGTTAATTACTGTTTTTACTACAGTCGGGCAAGCAGTATCTACTTCCCTTACAGCTTATGGGTTTACTCGTTTTGAGTTCAAAGGAAAAAATATTTTATTCTTCTTATTATTAGCAAGTATGATGTTGCCGTGGGACGTAACAGTAATTCCTCAATATATGCTTTTTAACGAATTGGGTTGGATAAACACATTAAAACCACTAATTGTTCCTGGGATGTTTGCTTCCGCTTATAATGTGTTTTTACTTCGGCAGTTTTTATTGAATTTCCCGGAAGCGATTGTTGAATCGGCTCGTATTGATGGAGCAAATGAATGGCAGATATTTACAAGAATTTATCTACCATTAATGAAGCCACCTCTGTTTTTAATTTCAATGCTAAATATTATGACAGTTTGGAATGACTACTTAGGGCCATTAATTTTCTTGCAAGATCGGTCGAAATATACAATGGCACTTGGGTTAGCTTCATTCCAAGGGGTACACTCAACCAATATTATTGGGATTATGGCAATCACTGTAATCATGATGTTAGTACCTGTATTAGCCTTCTTATTTGCACAAAAATATATTATTGATGGCTTAGAAGGTGCAGTAAAATAATTGGAAAAGGATGATAAAAAAGTGAAATTAAATGTTTGGGAAGATTATAGAAAAGTTGGAGAGAATCGACTAACTTCGAGGTCGTTCTTTAGAAGGTATGAAAGTTTAGAAAATGCAAAAAATGAAGAAAAACCGAGAGGATTTCAGAGTCTAAATGGGGACTGGGACTTTAAGATGTTTACACATCCTTTAGAAGCAAAAGAAAGTATTGAAGAAGAAAAAATTACTGACTATGACTCTATTGATGTGCCATCGACCTGGCAAATGAGAGGTTACGATGAGATGCATTATGCTGATTTACTCTATCCATTCCCAATTAATCCTCCTCATGTACCAACTGAGAATCCAACAGGTGTATATCGAAGAACATTTAATATTGCTGAAACCGAAGATAATATTATCTTACAGTTTCACGGCGTATCTTCTTTCTTTAAAGTATGGATTAATGGGGAAGAAGTTGGTTGGAGTAAAGTGAGTCGTAGTCAATCGGAATTTGATATTACAGCATTTGTGCAAGTTGGTGAAAATGAGATTGTTGTAGCAGTTACTAAGTGGTCAGATGGTACTTATTTAGAAGATCAAGATATGTGGTGGTTCTCAGGGATTATACGTGATGTAGAACTTTATTATGAAACTGCTGAAGAACCCTATGATATTCGTATTCGAACGGAAGCTGACGAGAACTATAACAACTTCATTTTAGACGTTCAATTGGATGTCAAAAATAAAGAACTAGCTGACTATAAAGCCATTCTATTTGATAAGAATGATAATGTAGTTAATGAATGGGATTTTAAAAAACAATCAGAAGATTACTTTATTATACAAGAAGAAATAACTTCACCTGATAGATGGACAGCTGAAACACCAAACCTTTATAAATTAATTATTGAAACAAAGGGAAGTATGACTACCTATATTCCAATTAATGTTGGTTTCCGCTCAATTGAAATAAAAGATGATTTAATTTTAATTAACGGCAAAAATGTCTTCTTTAATGGAGTAAATCGACATGACTTCAATACCAAAGATGGATCTACGGTATCTAAAGAACAGATGAAAGAAGATATCCTATTGATGAAACAGCATAATATTAATGCTGTACGTACAGCTCATTATCCATCACATCCATATATTTATGAATTAGCAGATTACTATGGTCTGTATGTCATTGATGAAGCGGATCTTGAATGTCATGGATTTGAAAATACTGGTGATTACAACTGGTTAAGTGATCATAGTGGATGGAAAGATTCTTACGTTGATCGTCTTGAAAGAATGGTTGAAAGAGATAAGAATTATCCATCAATTATATTCTGGTCTTTAGGTAACGAGTCGGGTGCTGGACAAAATTTTACAGCCATGTACGATCGTGCAAAAGAGATTGATCCAACTCGGCTTGTTCATTATGAAGGAGATAGAAACGCAGCTTATAGTGATGTCTACACAACAATGTATACGTGGTTAGAGAAGTTAGATGAAATTGGGAAACAAGCCAGAGGAAACAAACCACATATTCATTGTGAATATGCGCATACTATGGGGAATGGACCTGGTGCGTTAGAAGAGCATCAAGCAGTTATGCGAAAGTATCCTCGATTGCATGGTGGTTTTTTATGGGAATGGTATGATCATGGAGTTGAAGTAGAGAGAGATGGTGAAATCACATACTTCTACGGTGGAGATTTTGGTGACGAACCAAACAATGGTAACTTCTGTGTGGATGGATTAATTAAACCAAATCGTGAGTTATCAACTGCTATGAAAGAAGTAAAGCAAGTATTTTCACCAGTGAAAGTGTCCAAAGGTTCTAAAGTAAATGAAGTTATTATTGAAAACTTATATGATTTTAATACTACTAAAGGCTTAGTATTGTCATATAGTCTAAAAACACCTACGAAAGTAGTGGCTGAAGGAACAATTAAACTTCCTGCTATAGAAGCACGAACAAATGAGAGTGTTACTGTTGAATTTGACAGTGAAGAGTTAGATAAATATGATCGACTATTTTTAGAAACATCCATTTTCTATGGATCAGATACACTTTTTTCTGAAGCAAAAGATGTTATGTACATGAATCAATTTGAAGTTAAAGAATCAAATAATCTATTTGTTCCAGAAATAGTTAATGATGATGAGAAATCTTCAGAAAAAATTACAATTGAAGAAAGTATGAAAGAAGTAGTTGTAAATTCAGGAAACGCTAAAGCCATATTTAACTTATTAGATGGTACTTTAACTGAATATGTAAAAGATGGAGAAGTTGTTCTATTAGAAGGTCCTAAACTAACGCTCTGGAGAGCGCCGATTGATAATGATATGTATCAATTAAAACCATGGAAAGAAGAATTTTTCTTACATTTAATTACAGAAATGTTGTTAGATACTGAGGTAAAAGATTTAGATAATCAAGTAGAGGTTAAATTTACAAAACATGTATCTACAGCAAACCAAGGCTGGGGCTTCCATGTTACTTATGTTTATACGTTAGATGAGTTTGGAAATTTAAATATTGAGGTAGATGGTGAACCAGTTCTTAGAGGAACAGAATTACCTCACATGCTTCCAAGAATTGGAATTGAAATGAAAACTCCTAAGAGCTTTAGTGACGTAGAGTGGTTTGGAAACGGGCCACACGAAAGTTATGTAGATAGTAAATCTTCTGTTTTCAAGGGTAGCTATAATGCTACAGTGTCAGATATGCATACAGAGTATATCTTCCCACAAGAAAACGGAGCACGTACAGAAACAGAGTACGTTGGTTTAAGAAATGATAAAATAGATACTCATTTATTATTTAAAGCTCCTTATACGTTTACTATTCATGATTATACTAAAGAGCAATTAGAAGCTGCTAAACATATTGATGAACTTGAAAAAAGTGATTTTAATGTGATTAATATTGACTATAAACAAACTGGTTTAGGTAGTAATAGTTGTGGGCAAGATCAATTACAACATTATAGAGTTAAAGTTGAACCATTCCAAATTGGAGTTAAAATTTGTTAGGTTAATGCCTATCAGGAGAAGGAGACTTAATAAATGAAATTAGATATTAGTACTTTTCCATTTTCAAGATATGGCTCATTTATGGCTATTAATTTCGATAAGGAAAACAAGAAATTAATGATACGAGATGTTCACGGGGGAGATGAATCCCCCAGTGAACTTTTTGAAATAAGTTTATTAAATCAGAATGGGTCAATTATTGAATGGGATAAAGATATAGAGTTTGAGGTAACAGAAACACTATTTAAAATGAGTAATAATAATGGTGGAACAGTGGAAATTATATTTCCAGAAGAAGATTCTCTCCATATTCGAGTTAAGAACATGCCAATTAGATTTATTGCTGATAAAGTGAGATATGATACATTCAATCAAATGTCTAAAAACATTTTTGAATATATTTCTTATAAAAAAGAGACAAAATATGAACTTAATTTTTTAAACAATGATTATAAAGTAGATGCTCCGTGGGAAAGTGTAGGAAATAAATATATAAATATAGACTTAACTGGACAAAATGAATTATATATTTACCAATATAAAGTTGTCTCCGACGGAAGGTATCCCAAAAAATTTGTGGAAAGTAAAGAAAAAACAAAAAAAGAATACAGAGACTGGCTAGATTCTATGCCTCAAGTCCCAGATAAATATAAACCTTCTAGAGACTTAGCTTCATATATTTTATGGACAAATACAGTTAGAAAAGAAGGTCTTTTGAAATGCGATGTAACATTCATGTCAAAAAATTGGATGCAGAATATTTGGAGTTGGGATAATTGTTTCACATCTATTGCTTTAGCTGAGAATCATCCAGAGTTAGCCTATAATCAATATAAAATTTTTATGGATTATCAGGATGAATCAGGTGCTTATCCAGACTTTATTAATGACAAATATGTATCCTATAATTGTGTAAAACCTCCAATATTTGCTTGGGGTTACAAACGTATGATTGAACGAAACCCTATATTCTTAGAGCCGAAATATTTTGAAAAAATTTATGAGAGCCTTAAGAAGAATACAGATTACTGGATAAAATATAGAGTGCATCCTATAACAGATATGATGTATTACACCCATGGGAATGATTCAGGATGGGATAATTCTTCAGTATTTCAAGAAGGTTTACCTGTGAGTTCTCCAGACCTAGTTGCATTTATAGTGAGACAATTAGATATCTTGTCAGAATTTGCAAAAAAATTAGGAAAATCTGAAGAAGTAGAAATATTCAAAAATGAAGCTAATAAATATTTTGATATTTTAATGCAAGATTACTTTAACGGCGAACAATTTGTTGCTTTTAATGCAATGACAGGTAAAGAAGTCAGTCATAAAACATCCGCATTACTTTTTATACCTTTAATTGTATCTTACAGAATGAAAGAGAAAACAGTTGAGAAGCTTGTTGGACAATTAATAAACAGATTTGAAAGCCCACATGGGATTATGACTGAAGAACCTGCAAGTGAATTTTTCAAAGAAGATGGATATTGGTTAGGTCCTATATGGGCACCTGAAACTTTTATATTTATAGATGCTCTAAATATTGCAGGATATACAGAGATTGCTAATCGCTTATCTAGAAGTTTTGCAGAACTAACATTGATAGGTGGAATGGCAGAAAACTTTAATCCTTATACTGGGATAGGAAATGATGACCTTGCTTTTGCATGGCCATCTGCAGTGTTTTTAAGTATCACTAAGACTTTAAAGTAGAAAGGACAATGCACTATGAGTAAACAAATGAGAGGCAGAATAGGATTAATAATTGTAGCTATAATATGGGGGTCTGGCTTTACTTTTAGTGCTGTCGCGCTTGACTTTTTCTCACCTTTTCAAATATTAGCGATTCGATTTACTATAGCTTTTTTGTTAATGTGTTTATTCTTTTTTAAACAATTTAAACACATTAATATACAAAGTATAAAGAAAGGTATTATTTTAGGGGTATTTTTATATTTTGCCTTTATGTTTCAAACTATCGGTCTAGTTTATACAACTCCATCTAAAAATGCTTTTTTAACAGCTTTTAATGTGGTACTCGTACCTGTCATTACCGCGATCGTTTACAAAAAAGGACTAAATAGGGCCTCGATTATTGGAGCCTTACTATCAATTATTGGTGTAGCAATAATGTCACTTGATAATTTCACCCAAATAAATATTGGTGACTTGTTAACGCTAATCTGTGCGTTATTCTTTGCCTTACAAATTTTTTATACAAATGAATTTGTACAAAATGAAAACATCTTTGTTTTAAATACTATTCAGATTGGGACAGCTGCAGTCTTAGGTAACATAGTAGCATTGGTTCGTAATGATGCAATCCAACCATTGACCTCACGAGGTGTTGTTTCTGTGATTTATTTAGGAGCTATAAGTACTATGTTGGCGTTCTTATTACAAACAGCAGCGCAAAGGTATACCACGGGTACTGAAACAGCAATAATATTATCCACAGAAGCTGTCTTTGGAATGGTCTTTTCAGCAATACTTTTAAAAGAAGTTATCACTGGAAAAATGTTGTTAGGCTCTGCCCTAATTTTGGCAGGAGTATTAATTGTACAGTTAGCTCCAAGGAGAAAGAATATAGAGGCGATGAGAAAATGGGAAGAAGAGAAGTTACATTAGCAGATATTGCTAAATTAGCAAATGTATCGACATCTACAGTTTCAAGAGTATTAAATTATGATGAAACTCTGAATGTTCAGGCAGAAACGAGGAAAAAAGTTTTTAATGCTGCTGAAGAGTTATCCTATAAAGTTGAAAATAAAAAAAATATAAAATATACTTTGGGCTTCTATTTTGGAATACCAACCTTGATGGAAACAGAAGATGTTTTTTATCAAGATTTACGTCTTGAAATAGAAACCTTATTAAAAATAAAAGGAATTGGTTTTCGATTAATTAGTAGGGAAGAAACACCAAAAAGTGTAAAAGATATAAGCGGAATAATTTCACTAGGTTTATTTACAGAAAAAAATGAACTTGAGTGGCTTGAAAAATTGGACAAACCTCTTGTTTTCGTAGATTCAAATCCTAATCCAGATAAGTACTGCTCAGTAGAATTTGATTTAAGTTATTCAACTGAGAAAGTTCTAAATTATCTTACTGATTTAGGACATAGTAGAATTGGGTTTATAGGTGGGAGAGATGAAAGCTCTGATGGTACAAGATTTTTGAATTATACGGATGATCGAGAAAATGCCTATAGGAATTTTATGTTAAAGAAAAATTTATTAATTGAAGACCATATCCGCATAGGTAAATTCACTCCTGAAAGTGGCTATAAAAATTTTACTGAAATATTCTCTCAAGATGTACCACCTACGGCTTTATTCGTGGCTAACGACTCATTAGTAGTAGGTTGTTATCGAGCAGCTTATGAAATGGGGTTCTCAATTCCAGAGGATGTCAGCTTGATTGGTTTTAATGATATAGACTCTGCTAAGTATTTAATTCCTTCATTGTCTACAGTTCGGTTAAATATGAAAGAAATGGCAGAGTTATCCGTTAAAATGATGAAAGATATTTTAAATGGCTTTAACTTTCCAGTGCGGATGATTATACCTAATAAGTTAATCATAAGAGACAGTGCTAAGACTCTTATTGAGAGTGAATAATAATTAGAAGATTTAAGTTTGATAAAATAAAATTTATTGAACGATAAGGAGTTGTTAAAAGGATGGAAAAAACATGGGTAAATTTAGAGAATACTTTCTATGAGAAGTTTAGTACTACTCCCACTACTAAGTATTTTTCCCCGGGTCGTGTAAATTTAATTGGCGAGCATATTGACTATAATGGTGGATACGTGTTTCCTAGTGCAATCACACAAGGAACATATGGTGTCGCTCGTAAAAGAGACGATAAAATTATCCGATGCTATTCTTTAAATTTCCCTGATTTTGGTCCGATAGAATTTGACTTAAACCATATACAATATGACGAAGCGGATGAATGGGTAGAATATGTCAAAGGGATGGTCCAATTAACGATAGAAGATGGTCATACAATTGATTCAGGATTCGACTTAGTTATTTATGGAAATATCCCAAATGGGGCAGGGCTATCATCTTCTGCTTCATTGGAACTATTAATTGGGGTTTTACTTGAAGATTTATATGAACTTGATATTGACCGCTTAGATTTAGTCAAATTAGGCCAAAGAGTGGAAAATGAAATTATAGGTGTAAACACCGGAATTATGGATCAGTTTGCTATTGGTATGGGTCAAAAAGATATGGCACTGTACTTAAATACGGATACATTAGATTATGAACTAGTTCAAGCTGATTTTAAGGATAATATTATCTTAATTATGAATACAAATAAACGACGGGAACTAGCGGGTTCAAAATATAATCAGCGCCGTATGGAGTGCAAAAGAGCTCTTGAAATATTGCAAAAAGAAGTGGATATTCAGGCTCTAGGAGAATTAAAGGTCAGCCAGTTTGAAGACTTAAAGTATCTATTAACGGATGAAATTTTATTAAAAAGAGCCAGACATGTTGTCTATGAGAATGCACGCGTAAGTGAAACTGTTGAAGTATTGCGCGGTGGTAATTTGACTCGTTTTGGAGAATTACTAACTGATTCACATAATAGTTTGAGAGATGACTACGACATTACAGGAGCTGAACTCGACGCGTTAGTAGACGCAGCATTAGAACAAGAAGGGGTTTTAGGGGCTCGAATGACAGGTGCTGGAATGGGCGGCTGTGCGATTGCTTTGGTTCAAAAAGATAAAGTAGATGTAGTTATTAAAAAAGTACAAGAACTTTATAAAGGTAAAGTCGGTTACGAAGCTAGTTTTTATATTGCTGAAGTTGGAGATGGTGCAAAAGTCTTGAACTAAGAGAACTTGAAAAGGAGAAAAGTATGGAGACAAAAGAAATCTCAAAGACTATTGCCCAATTTTTACAAGAAGCTATACAGATAAAATTGATAAAACCAATGGATGAGATTTATATCAGAAATCGTTTAATAGATTATCTTGAAATAGATGAGTATATTGAAATAAATAATTTAAATGAGACTTGGGATTTACTTGATTGTATGGATGAGATGATTTTTTATGCGATTCAAAAGAATATAATTAATGACTATCAATATGAGAAAGATATTTTTGAAGCGAAAATTATGAATCTAGTTACTCCTTTACCAAGTATTTTGAATTATACTTTTTGGCAAAAGTACAAAAAGGATCCAGTACAAGCAACGAGCTATTTTTATGAATTAAG
>JBHWOV010000159.1:0-30235 GCA_043424535.1 Aerococcaceae bacterium | reverse complement strand
CAAAAAATCTATGTATTTAGTATGAAAAAATTATGCTTAATACAATCTTTCCTATTTTACCATAAAATTGATTCATTATTTGAATAGAATGGATAAAATACAATAAAAATAAAACCTTTGTTCAAATAAAAAATCCCTTATTTAACAGTAGAGTAAGCTTAAAAGAATTGCTAGTTTACTGATAAGAAGGGATTAGTATATTGAAAAATTATTGTCTTAAAGTTTTTAGCGCATTTGCCCAATTTACCGTTTGGTCAATGACATTTAATACTGTAGGCACATTGTAATCAGCAGGTTTGAATTCTGTCATATTTACAAAATCAGTCATAATACTTAATGCACCGGATGCCGCAACTGTCGCGATTTGTAGATTGGCTAATTTAAGTCGCAATACTTGAGCAGCAGAAACAGCAAATGTAGAGCCATAACCAACAATGCCCGCTGCTTTATTATTCCACTCTGAGCCAAGTAAATCAAGTGCATTAGCTAGTGCTGGAGAGATGGTTTTGTTATATTCCGGCGTTACAAAAATAAATCCATCTAATTCCTTAATTTTTTGTGACCAACGAGTAGTATTTGGATCTTCATATTTTTGATTTAACATTAATGGTGGAACGGTATTAATTAAGGGTAAATCATAATCGGCGATATCAACAATTTCAAATATTACATCACCTTGATATTGTTTACTCACTTCTAATACCCATTTCGCTACATCTAATGTCACTCTACCTTCACGAGTAGATCCTGTAATTATGCCAATTTTTATCACTAAAACTGCCTCACATTCTATTTTTCATTATTCTTCATTCTAATATAATTTTTACAAAATGCAAATAGGATAGAAAACTGGAAATTTGAGTTTTATTAGAAAAAATTTTGTTTAACGAATTTAAGGAAGATTATTACCTGCAGCAATATATAAATCATACCATTCTTGATCTGTTAATCGAATCGAGGCGCCTTGTGCGATATTTTGAATTCGACTTGGATTCATTGATCCGGATATCACCTGCATTTTAGCTGGATGTTTCAATATCCAGGCGGTTGCTATTGCATTTTTATCTACACTATATTTATCCGCTATGTCTGCAAGTATTTGATTCAACATCGGATAGTCTGGATGGTCTATAAATACTCCTTCAATCATTCCATGCTGAAATGGCGACCACGCTTGAATAGTTACTTTATTGAGCATCGCAAATTCTAACATATTACCAGACTGTTGAATGCTTGTATCACTGTGCCCATTGTAATTCAAACCATAATCGAGCATATTGGTATGCATCAGACCAAATTGTAATTGATTGACCAATAAAGACTGATTTAAATTTTTCTGTAACCACTGAAATTGATAGTCAGAGAAATTAGAAACCCCAAAATGACGGACTTTTCCAGTTTCATAAAGATGCTCAAAAGTTTCCGCCACTTCATTAACATCCATTAAAGGGTCAGAGCGATGTAATAAAAACATATCTAAATAATCAGTTTGAAGTCTAGATAAGATACTATCAACCTGTTTGAGTAGATAATCTTTTCTGAAATTGTAACGTTTTCCAAATGGTGCCGATGATTTTAATCCCAGTTCAATCCCTGCTTTAGATTGTATATAGAAATCATCGCGATTGAAATCACCTTGTTTCAAGGCTTTTCCCAAAGTGATTTCAGATTGTCCGCCACTATAAATATCTGCAGAATCAATCATATTAACACCCGAGTAATAACAAGCATTTAAGACATCAATCGCTTCTGAAAGTGTTAGGTTGCCCATACGCATATTTCCCAGCACTATTGCTGATGCGCGCCAGTCAGTATTACCAATTTTTCGTTTTAACATAATTTCCCTCCGATCATTATGAATTTAATTATAGCGCAATTTATTCTAAGTTTCTGATAAAATTATTAATTTTATCAGAAAATTTTAACTCTTTTTTATTTGGGTTAGGGTATGATCTATGGTAGGGTAAAGAATATAAATAAGTATATAAAGGGTTGAAATAATGATTGAATTTAAAAATGTCTCAAAAGTTTATCCTGATGGGACCAAAGCCGTAAATAATATTTCAATGAAAATTGAAAAGGGCGAATTGGTTGTTTTTATCGGAACATCTGGTTCTGGTAAAACGACGTCCATGCGGATGATTAATCGCATGGTAGAGTTAACAGAAGGCGAGATCACAATCAATGGGAAAAATATTCAAGATTATAATGCAGTCGATTTAAGACGTAAAATTGGTTATGTGATTCAGTCAACAGGCCTTATGCCACATATGACCATTTATGAAAATATTGTCATGGTTCCTAAATTATTGAAATGGGACGAGAAACGCATGCGCGATACTGCGATTCGTTTACTAGAACATGTTGATATGGATCCTGAAACATATATGGATCGTTATCCTTCGGAATTATCAGGTGGGCAACAACAAAGAATCGGTGTTATTCGTGCCTTAGCAGCGGATCAAGAAGTAATCCTAATGGATGAACCTTTTGGAGCACTTGATCCGATTACGCGTGAAACATTACAAGATTTGGTTAAAGAGCTTCAGCATGACTTAGGAAAAACAATTGTATTTGTAACACATGATATGACAGAAGCGATTGATATGGCTGATAAAATTGCGATTATTTCCGAAGGGGAACTGGTGCAATTTGATACACCACAAAATATTATCGCAAATCCTGCGAATGATTTTGTTCGTTCATTCATTGGAGAAGACCGTTTGCAACGTACAGACAATGATCAAATCGTCGAAGATGTGATGATTAAACAACCGATTACTGTTCCAAGAGGCACTTCACTTAGAAATGCGGTGAAAGTCATGCGTGATAAGCGTGTCGACTCATTATTTGTCGTGGATGATTTTAATGTGCTATATGGTGTCGTAGATTTTGAGGCGGTCAATCGTAATCCGATTGACAAGACAGTTGACGAGATCATGCGTTTACCAAATTATTATGTGAAGAAAGATACATTATTAAAAGATGTTACCAATCGCATGTTGAAACATGGTCTTAATACAGTGGTTGTATTAAGTGATGAATATGAATTGGAAGGAATATTAACACGGACTTCACTGGTTGATATGGTATATTCTTCACTCTGGGGAGATGATTCTATCGTATCACCTGCAGAAGATGGAATTGAATCCTTTGATGTGGGACAAATTGATAATTATACTGAAGATTCAAAATCTGTGGAACCCGTATAAGGACGTGATTAGATGAAAACAATAATAGACTTTTTGGCTAATAATGGTGGCCAATTGATGGAATTAATTGGAGAACACATCTATATTTCCTTATTATCTTTAGTAATAGGAACACTGATTGCGGTACCGCTTGGTATTTTATTAACGCGAATACCAAAAAGAATTGCTGACATTATTATAGCGATTGTATCGGTATTACAGACATTACCTTCGTTAGCTTTGTTGGCATTAATGATTCCATTATTCGGTATTGGAACCAAGCCAGCGATTGTCGCATTGATTATTTATTCACTCTTACCAATTCTACGAAATACTTATACTGGGATTGATGGGGTAGAACCAGATTTAGTCGATGCTGCTAAAGGTATGGGGATGACCGATTGGCAACTCTTAACGAAAGTTGAATTACCTCAAGCAGCTCCTGTTATTATGGCAGGGATACGACTCTCAGCAACCTATGTTATATCTTGGGCGACACTCGCTTCATATATTGGAGCCGGTGGATTGGGAGACTTTATATTTACGGGAATGAATCTCTATCAACCAGATTTAATTATCGCAGGCACCATTCCAGTAATTATTCTGGCCTTGATTACCGACTTTAGTTTAAGAGCGGTAGAAAATAAGTTAACCCCAATCAATCTAAGATAGAAGGAGCGATAAAATAAAGTGAAACGAATAATTCGATTACTAACATTGACTTCTGTCCTAGTATTATTATCCGCATGTGGTTTACCTGGACTCGGAGGGCGAGTTGATACTGAAAAAACACCCATTACAGTCGGTGGTATAGGTTCAACAGAAGGTTTAATTTTAAATCATATGGTAGAACAATTGATTGAACATTATATCGATACAGATGTCCAATTGTTAAATAATATGGCCACTTCACCCATGCTGAATGTTGCGATGGTTCAAGGCGATGCGAATGTCGCATCTGTCAAATATACTGGGACGTCCTTGACAAGTGAACTCGGTTTACCACCTATTACTGATCCCGATAAAGCGTTAGACACAGTAGTTAAGGGATTCGCAGAAGAATTTAATCAAAAATGGTATCCAAGTTACGGATTTGAAAACTCTTATGCATTTATGGTAAGAAGAGATTTAGCGGAAGAATTAAATCTCACGAAAATATCTGATTTACGTCCCTACGCAAGTGAAATGAAAGCAGGAGTCGATACGTCATGGATGGAACGCGAGGGTGACGGTTATCGTGGCTTCGTAGATCATTACGGTATCGATTTCGGTAATATTTATCCAATGCAAATAGGTCTAGTTTATGATGCGGTAGCAAATGAAAGTGTCGATATTGTCCTAGGTTATTCTACTGACGGTCGTATCGCATCATATGATTTAGTTGTATTAGAAGATGATTTAAATTACTTTCCACCCTATGATTCTAGTCCATCAGCAAATTATGAAATTTTAGAAGAATATCCTGAATTGGACAAGATTTTATTAAAATTAGAAGGAAAAATACCTACAGAATTAATGCAACAGTTAAACTATATTTCAGATGACTATTTATTAGAACCAGCAACGGTTGCCGAAGAATTTTTAAAAGAAAACAATTATTTTGAAGATGCTGATCCGTATGTAGAACCGCTACGACTAAAAGAAGGAGGTGCGACACCATAATGAATATAGAATCTTTACCAAATATTTCTGAGCTATCAATTTTTCAACAATTTATTCTTTATTTTCAATTAAATGGAGGATATGTTTGGGAACAATTTAGTCGACACTTTTTAATTTCAATTTATGGCGTTCTCTTTGCTTCGATTATTGCGATTCCCTTGGGATTTTATATTGCTCGTCATCACCGTTTAGCCGATTGGGTTATCACGATTGCGAATGTCTTACAAACGGTTCCTCAATTAGCCATGTTATCTTTATTGATGTTGGCAATGGGAATTGGAACAAAGACGGTTATTTTCACCGTGTTTATTTACTCCCTCTTACCAATTCTTAAAAACACCTATGCGGGTGTCCGAAGTGTGGATAGTAGTGTATTAGATGCTGCTAAAGGTATGGGGATGACGCCTTTTCAAATAATGACCAAAGTTGAATTTCCATTAGCTTCTTCTGTCATTATGGGAGGACTTCGAAATGCTTTAGTTGTATCTATTGGAGTAACGGCGATTGGAACTTTCATTGGTGCTGGTGGTCTGGGTGATATCATTCAACGCGGTGTTGCTGCGACGGATGGCACAGCGATTATTCTAGCTGGTGCTATACCTACCGCATTGATGGCTATTATCATGGATCTCTTATTTGGCTACATTCAACGTAAACTAGATCCAGCGTCAGCCATTAAACGTTAATTTTAATACTATAAGTCTCCATATAGTTATGATACTAGAGGGGACTTATTTATTTGCTGATTTTTATTGCCAGTAGCTATTTAAAAAAACTTAGTAAACTTTAAAGTTGAAAGTTCATTTTCAATGTTCTAAGATAAATCATTCAGATGAGTTTTTATTTTTGGTGGGATTGATAAAATTTTAAAAATTTAGAAAAAGCATGATAATGCTTGTTGGCTCGCATTTTGAATTTGAATAAATGCATTTTTAAAAAAATAAAAGCAAAAATCATTTTTTAATACAACATATTGTGTTATAATTTCAATCAGTGCCCATATCTTGTGTTTTTAAATGATAGGGCTCAACGGTAAAGGAGTGACTTTCATGTCAAGAATACAATTATATACAAAAACAACTTGTCCTTGGTGCGACAAAATAAAATTATGGTTCCAAGAAAATGGTATTGAATATGAAGAAATAAATATTGAAACGGATGAAGAAGCACTAGAATTTATCCGTTCACAGGGGTTGATGACGGTGCCACAAGTATTTATTGATGGAATTCACCGACCTCATGAACCTGTTTATTCTGGCTTGTTACCTTATATTAACAATGAACCGGTTGATGGAAAAGCAAGACCGAATGTCACAAAACGTGATGGCAAAGTTGTTTCATTTGATGGTGAAAAAATAAAAATTGCCATTCAAAAAGCCAATAATGAGACAAAAGAAATGACTGCAGATGAAGTGACGGAAGTTGCTGAATCTGTGATTGATAAAATCGACAAAAATCCAATTCATGTTGAAGAAATTCAAGATTTAGTTGAAATGGAATTAATGGAGCAAAAATTCCCTAAAACTGCCAAAGCATATATTCTATATCGCGCTGAACAGATGAAATTGCGCAAACGAGATATCTTTAGACCAAGAAAAAATCTAAAACCTTATGAATATCCAGAATTAGAATCATATAAAGAAGCCATTCAGCATTCATATTGGTTACATACGGAATATAATTATACTTCTGATATTCAGGATTATAAGATTAATGTGAAGCCCCATGAGAGAACAGCCATCCGTAATGCGATGTTAGCTATCTCTCAAGTGGAAGTTAGTGTCAAAACTTTCTGGGCAAAATTATATGATCGTTTACCAAAACCTGAATTAGCTAATGTTGGGATGACTTTTGCCGAATCTGAAGTGCGTCACTCTGATGCTTATTCTCATTTATTAGAATTGCTTGGTTTAAATGAAATTTTCGAAGAAATCGAAGAAATACCTGCATTGAATCGCCGTGTTGATTATTTAAACTCACATATTAAGTATTCAGAGTCAGGTGATGACCGTGATTATGCTATTTCTGTTCTATTATTCTCAGCCTTTATTGAACATATTTCATTATTCAGTCAATTTTTAATTATTATGTCCTTTAACAAACATAAAAATTTATTTAGTGGAATTTCCAATGTTATTGAAGCAACGTCTAAAGAAGAACAATTACATGGTGAATTCGGAGTAGACTTAATCAATACGATTAAAGAAGAAAACCCTGAATGGTTCGATGAGACAATGGCTGAAGAAATTTATGATTTAGTAAAAGAAGCATATGAATCAGAGAAAGATGTTCTAGCATGGATCTATGAAGATGGCGAAATTGATTTTATGCCTGAATATACAGTTCAAGAATTTATTAAAAACAGACTAAATAATTCACTAGAAGCGATTGGTTTAGAACGTATATTTGAAACAGATGACGAAGAAGTAGAGAAAACATTATGGTTTGATGAAGAAATTGTATCAACTAAACATGTGGACTTCTTTGCAAAACGTTCTGTCAACTATACGAAACGTTCTCAATCCGTCACAGCAGATGACTTATTTTAATTGAAAAGGGGAAACTTGATTGGCAACTGAATTAAAAGAAAGAAAATACGAGCCATTTTATTGGTTAACAGAAGATAGTAAAACATTCTTAGCACGAGGATATTTACAAGAAGGGCAAGATGCAAAAGAGCGTATTCGCATTATTGCCGATCGCGCACAAGAAATATTAGGTATTGAAGGATTTGCGGATAAATTTTATGATTATATGAGTCGCGGATATTATTCATTATCAACGCCTGTTTGGACAAACTTTGGAACAGATCGAGGTTTTCCAATCAGTTGTTTCGGGAGCACACCGTCTGATAATATGGCATCGATTTTGTATACAGCCTCTGAAGTTGGGATGATGTCCAAATATGGTGGGGGTACGTCAGGGTATTTCGGTAATTTACGCCCACGTGGAGCTAGTATTACGAATAATGGTTTATCGAGTGGTGGCGTTCATTTTACGAAATTATTTGAACAAATGACAGATACAGTGAGTCAAGGTTCAAGCCGACGGGGACGTTTTGCACCTTATTTACCTATTGATCACCCAGATATTGAAGAATTCCTTGAAATCGGGGTTGAAGGTAATGATATTCAAGATTTAAATCATGCTGTCACTGTATCTGACCAATGGATGCGAGAAATGATTGGTGGCGACCGTGATAAACGGGCTATTTGGGCTAAAGTTTTACAACGTCGTGTTGAAATGGGTTATCCTTATATTCTCTTTACCGATACGATCAATAAAAATAAACCAGAATGGTATAAAGATTATCCAATTACGCATTCTAATTTATGTAGTGAAATCATGTTACCAGATAATGAAAGATGGTCATTCGTTTGTAATTTATCTTCCATGAATTTATTACATTACAATGAATGGAAAGACACGGATGCCGTTGAAACAATGATTTATTTCTTAGATGCAGTCATGTCCGAATTTATTGAAAAATTAGAAAAATTACGCGATTCTGATGATTTAGAATACACGCAAGCATTTTACTTTATGGAACGTGCGTATAATTTTGCGGTGGAAAACCGTGCATTAGGACTCGGTGTACTCGGATGGCATTCCTTACTTCAATCGAATATGATCGCCTTTGAATCTGTTGAAGCGAGCTTGTTAAATGAAGAAATTCATAAAACTATCCAAGAACGTGCCGACAAAGCGTCACGCGAATTAGCCGATAAATTTGGTGAACCTGAAGTCATGAAGGGCACAGGTCGTAGAAATTCGACTACTATGGCTATCGCACCAACGACTTCGTCAGCCTTTATCATTGGGCAAGTATCACAATCGATTGAACCTTTATTCAGTAATTATTACGTGAAAGATATGAGTAAAATCAAAACAACGATCCGTAATAAATATTTAGTAGAGTTATTGGAAGAAAAAGGTAAAAATACGCCTGAAGTTTGGGAAGATATTAAAAATCATGATGGATCCGTATTACATTTGGATTTCTTATCAGATCATGAAAAAGATGTTTTCAAAACATTTGCTGAAATTAATCAATATGAAATTATCAATCAAGCGGCTGTTCGTCAACGCTTCATTGATCAGTCACAATCACTAAATATTATGATTAATCCAGCGATGACTACTGCGAAGGAAATGAATCAATTGCATCTTTATGCATGGGAAAATGGTATTAAATCACTCTATTATCAACATTCAACATCAGCAGCACAAGAATTTTATCGTTCAAGTGTATGTCTAGCATGTGAAGCATAATTTATTTTATAAAAGGTTGTTCCTGCTTTAATTGAAGCGGGGGCAACCCTTTTTTATGTCAATGACGATTGTATTCGAAAAAATAAATATATGATAATAAACATTGTACACTTCAGTTTAAACCATTAAAATAAAGATAAGAATAAGGAGGGATTATAATGACAATCATAATGAATACAATCATTGGGCAAACAAATGGGTGGACGCAATTAGAAGTAATCAATAAATTAGGTGAGATGAATCTTCCAGCGATTAAAGGCATTGAATTTCGGATGGAATTATTTAGTGAAGATCCAAAAGAGCGCCAAGATGAAATAACGCGTTATTTAGAAGTTAAAGAACCGATGCAATGGGACTATTATTTATCCGTCCCTGAAGATTTTATTGTCGACGAAAAAATTAATCCAGCATTTTTTGATGGATTAGAAATTGCCAATAAACTAAAATGTTGCAATGTGAAGATGACGATTGGTAATCATGAAGCAGTTGATCAAGTGAATTTTGACCGCGTCACACAACAACTTGATCAATACAATATCACACTAACTTTAGAAAATGATCAATCTCAAACGACAGGTAATCCAGATATTATTAAAGATGTGTTAGACACTTTAAATCAACGTGGATTAGCAGTTGGATTGACATTTGATACGGGGAATTGGCTCATTGCTGGAGAAAATATTGATGAAGCTTACGACAAATTAAAAGACCAGATTCAATTTTTACATATAAAAAATATTTACGAAAATCATGAAACCTCATTGTTTGATGATGGGATTATTGATATCGAACATTATTTTGGTAACTATCCAAATATTATTGAATATGCAATGGATGAATCTTTATGGGCAAAACAAATTGAGATGATCGATCATAAAATATCTCGTTAATAAATGTATATATAATAGGTTGCAAAACTTGTCTGAAGAGTTTAGAATATTAAATGTATACGATTTCAAAAGAATCTAATTTTAGACATAGAGGAGTGATGCAAATATAAATTTGTTGGATGACATTTTACTATTTGATATATTTGTTAACCTCGATATATATTTCAATGTAATCAGTAAATAATTTATAAGCTAGATGTAAACTTTAGAAACATCTGATGACTTTGCATTTAATATAAATGACAAAACTTAGTATCTTTTATTATTAGATACAATCGAAAGGAATGTTTTTATGGAACAATTACAATTAGAAGCACGTCATAAATCCATCATTGAAATTGATGGTTTGAAATTTAAAGATTTAAACAATAATGGACAATTAGATCCATATGAGGACTGGCGCTTATCTCCAGAAAAGCGTGCAGAAGACCTTATTTCACAAATGACGACTGAAGAAAAAGCAGGAATGTTATTAATTTATCAATTATTAACAGGTAAAGGAACCAATGAAGAAGGGGAAACGGGTATTCTTCATGAAAAGTTCGTTAAAGCAGATGGCAGTATCATGAAGCGTACGGACCGCTATCCGACAACAGAAACAATCGAACGTTTGAAGCTACGTCATTTTATTTTACGTGATAATATGCCTGCTGAAGATATTGCTGAGTGGGTCAATGCGGTTAATGAAGTCTGTGAAAAAACACGTTTAGGAATACCAGCAATCATAGCTTCCAACTCAAGAAATGAAAATTCTGAACAAACACTCGAAGGTGATAAATCAGAAGGCGCATTTACTTTATTCCCTGGAACTTTAGGCATTGCGTCAGCTATTATGGGTACAAGCGACTATTCTATTGCTGATAAGATGGCTGAAATTGTGCGTGAAGAATGGAATAATGTTGGGTTGAGAAAAGGTTATTTCTATATGGCGGATGTTGTGACAGACCCGAGATGGCAAAGAACTTATGGAACATTCGGTGAAGATCCAGAAGTCATTGGTGAAATTATTGCGCGTCTGATTCGTGGTATTCAAGGTGAAGAATTAGAAGATGATGGTATCGCGATGACGGTTAAGCATTTCCCAGGTGGAGGAGCTCGAGAGAATGGATTCGATCCACATTATGTTGAAGGAAAATGGAATGTTTACCGCACACCAGGCTCATTAGAAAATTATCATTTGAAACCTTTTGAAAGAGCAGTGAAGGAACAACCATCTTCAATCATGCCTTATTATTCTGCACCATCCATTGATAAATCGCATTATCAATCATATAAAGGGGACGAAATTCCATTTGAAGAAGTAGGAATGGCTTTCAACCACTATATATTACAAGATTTATTGCGTGATACTTTAGGATTTGAAGGATATATTAACTCAGATACGGGTGTCACAGATAGCACGCCTTGGGGAGTTGAAGACAAAAATGTCGTCGCTCGTTATGCTAAAGCGATCAATGCTGGGACAGATATTGTCGGCGCAACGAATGATGTCGAAAATATTATTGCCGCGATTGAAAAAGGTTATATTTCGATGGACCGAATTGATCAAGCGAATCAACGTCTATTAGAAGAAATGTTTGTATTGGGATTATTCGATGACAAAACATATGTTGATCCAGAAAAAGCAAAAGAACATGTGGAACAATCAGATGAAGCCAAAGAATATGCTCACAAAGTACATCAACAATCCGTAACATTGTTAAAAAATAAAGATGTCTTACCATTAAAATCAGGACAAAAAGTATTTATTCGCGCATTCCATAAAGATCCTGAGAGAGCAGCAAAATATCAAGACTTAATCTTAAATCGAATTAAAGATTCAGATTATCAAACGGTTGAATCCGTAGATCAAGCAGATGCTGTGTTGCTATTTATGTATCCAGAAACAGGTGATTATTTCAATGCGACACCAGGACTATTGGAATTAACACTTTGCGAAGATAAAACAAATTATGCAACCAATGGTGATGCATATAAAGAAACAACATTAAGTGAATCGAATATTATGCATGACCTTGTTAGAAAAGCAGAAGCTGCTGACATTCCGGTTATTTCTACTGTGAATATTACAATTCCATGGATTTTAGACAATGTTGAACCATTCTCTGATGCATTAGTCGGAATTTATGAAACAGATCCACTAGCTGTATTAGAAGTATTATTTGGCAAAGTCGAACCAAAAGGTGTCTTACCAATTACTTTACCGAAAAATGAACAAGTCATTGCGGTTGATGAACACGGTGTGTGTTTAACACGTAATGATGTACCTGGTTATGATAAAGATAAGTACCTTCGTCCAGGAATTTCTTATGGCTATGAAGATTCTGAAGGAAATCAATATTATAAAGGATTCGGTTTAAGCTATTAATTCGAATCGTTTCTAATTGGAATGCCATGCTTATATAACAAGCATGGCATTTTATACTAAATTAATCATCTTAATGAATAATAGGGAGATGCTTCAATGAAAAAAGTAACACTCATTCCAGGTGATGGCATCGGTCCAGAAATTGCTCATTCGATGCAAGAAGTTTTAAAAGCGGTCAATGCACAGATTGAGTTTGATGTCATTTCAAATAATCAGCGCTTTGCAGAAAATTCAGAAAAAGATTTCCTAGACATAATGTTAAAAAGCATTCATGCCAATAAAGTGGCTATTAAAGGGCCATTGACAACGCCAATAGGGACAGGATTTCGTTCGCATAATGTCGCATTGCGTCGCTATCTCGATTTATATAGTAATATCAGATTGATTAAGAGTGAAGATGCAATTGAGACGCCTTTTAAAAATATTGATCTTGTTATTTTTAGAGAAAATACTGAAGATCTATATATTGGCATTGAGAAAAAAATCAATAATGACGAAATGCACGCAACAAAAATTATTACGCGGCAAGCAAGTGAACGGATTGCCTTAAAAGCTTTTCAATATGCTCAACGACATAATATTTCAAAAGTAACCGTTGTCACAAAAGCCAATATTATGAAATTGACGGATGGATTATTTCTTGAATCAGCACGAAAAATAGCTCAAGAATTTCCAGATATTTCATTAGAAGAATGTTTAATTGATAATATCAGTATGCAATTAGTGATGCATCCAGAAAAATATCAATTAATTTTGACTGAAAATTTATATGGTGATATCTTATCTGATTTATGTGCCGGACTAGTAGGTGGTTTAGGTCTTATTCCAGGAGCTAATATCGGAGACAATGTTGCTGTATTCGAACCAGTGCATGGATCAGCTCCAAATATTGCCGGGAAAAATATTGCCAATCCGATTGCAATGATTCGTTCTGCGATGTTGATGTTGAAATATTTAAATTTGGAGCAATATGCAATGATAATATCTCAATCATTAGAAGAAGTCTTGCAAGATTCAAAATATTACACCCCGGACATTGGTGGTAGGGCTTCAACGACTGAATTTACCGAACAATTAGTACAAATAATTAAACGAAATAACAAAAAAGGTATTTGATTATTATAATCAAATACCTTTTTATTACTGATCTTTAACTTCCATCATTGTTTTAGTAACGAGTGCTGAATAATAATTCATTCCCATTGGTGATAAATGAATATCATCCAGTGAATACATATCTGGTTTATCTTTTGAGAAATTGTACCAATCAACAAGATGGACATGTGGGTATTTTTCAACCATGGAATCGATGACATCATTTACTTCATTTAAATGTTCAACTGCAGAATTAGTATTGACTAAGAAGATGGTTCGCTCACCCATTTGTTCAATGAGTCGTTCCATCCCTTCTTCATCTAATCCGGCATTTGTTCCTAGATTGACAACAACATTTTCTTGAAGCATGCCCGTATCAATCAGTTCTTGAACGTAAGGATAACTATCCCATATTTGTAAGCTCTTAACACCGAGTGTATTACTATTAAGAAAAATAGTGCTAAATGTATAATGTCCTAATAATGTTAACGAATCACCAAAAAATGTCACAGGTATTTTCGATGCAAATAAAAGTTCTTCAGGTGTTAAAATTTCCATAATTTCTGGATTATAAGCTTCAATTTCAGCTAAAATTGCCTGATTTTCTTCATTGATTTCAGTTATTTCTGAAGTATCAACGCGCGGATTTTCTTCCAATGCATTTAAAAGAGGAGTGTCCGTCTGTTTATCTGAAGCAAATTGCGTATCCAATTGCCGATCCACATCTGATAAAACTTGATTTGTTTCTATCATCGATTCAGTTCCAGGGAAAGGTTTTCCAGCAACATTCGTTTTCCCTTGGTATTCATTGTATTCTAATTGCAGTAATGCAGCGGGTTTATCATTGCCAGTGAAAAATAATGCAATGATAAAGCATACTGTAAGTCCTAAAAAGCCTATAGAAATACTTGCTGACCAAGGATTTGCGCGAAAATTTTGTATTTTATGGATAGTTCCTGTGATGCTGAAGGTAGCAATCTTTGTTTCGACTGTGAAATAAAAGATCCCGCTGACCACTAAAATAGCAACGAATATTAACAATAATAATATATTAGGTTGATTTTGGAAATATCTTAACAAACTCATGCCGCCAACAATGATAGGATAGTACCATAGATAGTGGCTATAAGTTGATTGGCCCAAATATCTTATGACACGATTATCTAATAATTTTTCAACGAAGGGAACTTTTCTATGAGCTGCGAAAATATAGCTCATGGTAAGAAAATTAAAATAGGTTAACCAAAATTGGTAAGTAAGATGATCCGTATCCTTAACAATGAATGAAATACTCATTAAGATAATTAAACTAGCAAATAAAACAATTAATTCGCTGAAATATGTAAATTGATCATTGAATTGATCTAGAAATTCATCGAAATAAGGTGCTAAATAATAACAAGCCATCCCTCCGGCGAATGAAGCGTATCTAGTGATAAAACTATAATAGACGAATGTCGGATCAGAATCCGGCTGATAGAGAAAAATGATCGCAATATGTGATAAGGTCATTAGAATCAACCAGAATAATGCTTTATGTGATTGTTTTAATGAAAATTGATTAAGTATCATACTCAAAATCAGGGAAAAAATTAGCGATTGAACATGAATAGCGATATACCATAAATGAGTAAATGGCGACTGAAAAGCCATTTCGGTGAAATATGATTTATCCGATGCTAATTGTGCGATATTACTGGAGAATAATAAACTCGAGAATATATCCAGCTGGATGGAACTTAATACTGAACGATTAAAAAATAGTAGATATACCACTACAAGCATGATCATGACAAACATTGGCAACCATAGTCGTTTCAATTGATTGAATAAATACTGAATTGGCTCTTTAAAGCCTTGTTTTATCGTGAATGAATCAAGTTTTCTAGCAGCTAAATAGCCAGATAAAACGAGAAAACTATTCACAAATAAAAATCCGCCTGAAAAAATAGAAGGCCACAAATGATATAAAATGATAGACAAAATTGCAATTGCTTTTAAACCATCAAAAGCTTTTATCCGTTGCATAATTTTCACCTCTATATATGATATGAGAAATCTTTGCTTAATAGAATACCATAAAAAGAGGGTGAATTATATGCTTTATCAAATCCTTTGTCCCCTTTTAATATTGATATGATACAATCGAAAACAGCAAAAACTATTCATCCATAATGAAAGAGAATGAATGGTTAAAATTTTGATTAATTTAGGAGGCTATATGTTACTTTCATTCGTATTAATTTTATTACTAGGATGGCTTGGCGGTGTCATTTCAAAGCAACTGAAATTACCATCCTTATTTGGGATGATCATTGTAGGTATGTTAATAGGGCCTTTTGGATTGAATCTAATTGATGAGATGACCCTTGCATTATCCAGTGTCCTAAGACAAATCGCCTTGATCATAATTTTATCACGAGGCGGTTTATCTTTGAAAATGAATGATTTAGTCAAGATGGGAAGACCAGCACTCTTGTTGTCATTCATACCAGCGACATTGGAAATTATTGGCATCACTATTCTAAGCCCAATTTTATTGGGGATTACTTGGCAGGAAGGTGCTTTATTAGGAGCAGTGTTAGCAGCTGTGTCACCAGCTGTTGTTGTACCTAAAATGATACAAATTATGAAGATGAATTATGGGACAGATAAACATATTCCCCAATTAGTACTAGCCGGAGCATCTGTCGATGATATTTTTGTGATTGTTGTATTTTATGCTTTTTTAAATATGGTTCTAAGTGGAAATATGAATTTTATGTCATTATTAGTGGTACCATTAAAACTTATTATGGGGATTATCATAGGAGCCATGTTAGGAAAATTAATGGAGATAATTTCCAAGTTATCAAATATCAATGCAGTTCATCAATCAATGATTTATTTATCCCTATCATTTCTCATTGTATATTTTGAAGAAACATTGCATTTACCATATTCTGGCTTATTAGCTGTGATGACATCAGGTATCATTTATAAACATGTTATTCCTGATCAAGCGATCAAGACAGAACATCACTATAATCAGTTGTGGCAAGTGGCACAGATCGCTCTTTTCGTTTTAGTAGGGATGACGGTTGATTTTAATATCGCGAAACAGGCCGGAATAATCATTGTGATATTGATATTAGGTGGTTTACTTTTCCGAACGGTGGGTACTTGGTTGGCTTTACTAAAGACTTCTCTCAATATGAAAGAACGTTTATTTGTCATTGTTTCTTATTGGCCTAAAGCGACCGTACAAGCATCCATTGGAGGAATACCATTTGCTGCAGGGGTCGCTTCAGGTCAAATCATATTGGTCGTTGCGGTATTAGCTATTTTATTAACAGTGCCATTAGGTGCTTGGTGTATTGATCACAGTTATCAATTCTTATTGAAGAAATCGAACGAATAAAATTTTGCAATAATTTTATTGTAGTTCATCACGAAATAATTGCCATGGAAAGGTGTCTGTCGGTGGAGTAGAGTGAAAAGTCATGTGTTCTTTTAAAGTAGGATGGTCTAAACTCAATTCTTCTGCCCACAAGGCTATTTGTTGTTTTGGCATTGGTTTGGGATGATAACGTTGGTCACCAACGATTGGCATCCCTGCATGAGCAAGCTGGACTCTGATTTGATGGGAACGTCCTGTTTCAAGATTGACTTTAATTAAAGCATAACCATTTTTTTCAGCAATGCATTGATAATTGAGAATGGCTTTTTTTGCTTCAGGATGATTTTTATCAACGACAAATGACTGATTTTGTTTACGGTCTTTGTATAAATAATCCACCAGTTTTCCAGATTGTTTAGCAATCGGTTGATCAGTAATCGCATAATAATGGCGCGTAATACTTCTGCGTCTTAATTGATCGGATAATCTTGAAGCGGCTTTAGATGTTTTAGCAAAGACAATTGCACCGCCGACAGGTCGATCTAAACGATGGATTAAACCGAGGTAAACATTTCCAGGTTTATTGTCTTGTTTTTTAATGTATTGTTTTGAAAGACTAAGTAAATCGAGATCTTCAGTTACATCTCCTTGAACTAGTTGATTGGGTTCCTTTTCAACTACAAATAGATGATTGTCTTGATAAATGATATGCATACAATTCCCTCACTTCGTTGAATTCTTATCAATTGTATCATAAGAAGCTAAATGTTTTAAATGAAGGTATATTCGTGTTACTATATATAAAAGGAGAGGATTAAATTATGACATTGACAATTTATTTAGCAGGTCAGATTCACGATAATTGGCGTGAAGAAATTATTTCACTCGCTAAAGAAAAAGGCCTTGAATTTAACTTCGTCTCACCACAAACGGATCATGATCAATCAGATGCGATTGGAGAAAAAATTTTAGGTGAACAACCTGGAGATTATTACCGCGATGATGCAGCGTCAGATATTAATAACTTCCGTACAGCAGTCTGGATGGAAAGAGCGGATATTGTGATTGCATTATTTGGCGAAGATTATCGTCAGTGGAATACTGCGATGGACGCGACAACAGCAATTAACAAAGGCAAGCCATTGATTATTATTCGACCAGAATCATTAATTCACTCATTAAAAGAATTATCCAATAAAGCCAATGTGACGGTTGAAAATGTTGAACAAGCAATTGCTGTGTTAGAATATTTATATGCATAATTTCATTAATGAGAGAAATGATGTAATAGGGCGTATGTTCATTGTGAATATGCGCTCTTTTATTTTAACAATCAAACATTTTAATTGAATCACATTGCTTTAATATATTGTTATTAAGGCAATCATTTTTCAATTTAATAAGATACTAGAAATAAAAGTTTGAAATAGTTGACATTATTTTTTAATGGTGTATTATATGAAGTGTAGTAATTATTAGTTTGACAATTAAAGTATTTAATTCATATTTAAATCCTTTTTAGTTACACAATAAATATCTGCAACAATACACGTGCTTTGCACACAAGGAGGATTTCATTTATGAATAATGGAACAGTAAAATGGTTTAACGCGGACATAGGTTTTGGATTTATTTCTCAATAAAACGGTGAAGATGTATTCGTACACTTCTCAGCAATCCAAAAAGATGGCTTCAAAACTTTAGAAGAAGGTCAAGAAGTGACTTTCGATGTTGAAGAAGGCGACCGCGGATTACAAGCAGCAAATGTTAATGTAAAATAATTATTATAACCAGCTTCGGCTGGTTTTTTCTTTGTTCATCTCATCACTAATTCGTAATAATTAGATGTTTATATAGTAAAATGTAAGCGCTTATGATATGATTTTATTGGTAGTTTTTATTAGCAATGGGAGGTAAATATGAAAAAGAAAACAATCATGATGTTGATTTGTAGCTTATTGTCATTTTGCACAATACAAGTACATGCAGAGACGCATGATGAATCCCCATCTGAATCACTGAGTGATGATTTACCGCTAATAACCGATACATTGACCGAATTATTTGAAAATACGTCGCAAAATAATAAAATGTTAGACATCGCTTGGCAAGACTACCAACAAATTGAAGATTATACATTTCTAGATATCATGAGTCAGGAAAGTGATCAAGTTACAACTTTAACTGAAATTGAAGAACATTTTGAGAGTAGCACTGATGAAGTTGAGATTTACATTGAACGAGCCGAGACTGGATTACAACTTCTCTCTTATACTTATAAAGCAGAAGATGGGGATTTGAATCCCGAACGGATGATTGAAGACTGGGCACAAATTGAATTTTATTTTATCGATGAAAAACTAATCTATAGTGGTGTTGCTACTATGTCCCTAGAATTTTCTGAATCAAATGCACTCGCAGCAGAAGATTTTGATCCATTACTTTATAATCAAGAATCTCCCAGTGCATTAGCGAATTACCATCATTTTGAACTCCAAGGTTTAGGTCAAATGTATTCTAATGGCAGTTTTTATTATGGTCTGGCATTTCCGATTAATCATCCAGAGATTGATAATCAGATTGGTGCGTTTGTCGTTGCATCCGTGGTCAATGATCAATTAGACTTAACGACTGTGTCATCAGCAGAAGAAGCCTTTGCATTTAGCTATACCAGTGTCATTTTTTCGTCTTTAGCCACAATTGTTCCCAATAATTTATTTATGGAACAAGAAGCCATGAATGTATCTTTATAAAAATGCAAAATCCCTATCCAGTGAAGGATAGGGATTTTTTGATTTTAAATTAAAGTGTAATTTGTGATCCACCTGTTACTTCGTAAATACTTCCTGTTATATAAGAAGCATCGTCGGAAGCTAATAAAACATAAACAGGCGCTAATTCAACAGGTTGTCCAGCACGTCCTAAAGGCGATTTTTGACCAAATTCTGGAATTTGACCTTCTGGTTGACCCTGATCCAATTGTAATGGCGTCCAAATCGGTCCAGGAGCCACACCATTGACACGAATACCTTTTGAAGCAAAATAATCAGCCATATTGACAGTAAAGTTAGATACTGCACTATTTACAGCGGCGTAATCAATTAAATGACTTGAAGGGCTGAATGATTGAACAGAGGTAGTAGTAATAATTGAAGCCCCTGGTTCAAGGTATTTCTCAGCAGCTTTGATTGATTCATACATTGAGAAGATTTTTACTTCAAATGTATCACGGAATTGTTTTGTAGATAAATCATCCAAAGATGTTTGCGCGATTTGTTGCGCAGCATTGAGAACAAGAATGTCGAGTTGACCAAAATGTTCATATGTTTTAACAACGACATCTGCTCCAGTACCATGTTCTCTAAAATCTACTGGGAGTAAGAGAGCTTTTTGGCCAGCTTTTTCAATGTGTTCTTTTACTTGATTCGCGTCTTTTTCTTCGCCAGGGAAAAATTGAATCGCAACATCAGCACCTTCCTTAGCGAAGGCAATTGCGGCTGCACGTCCAATACCAGAGTCACCACCGGTTACGAGCGCAACTTTTCCTGCTAATTTATTGCTACCTTCATAAGATTCTTCGCCACAATCAGGTTCTGGTAACATTTCCGACTGAAGTGCGGGTGTGTCTTGTTCTTGGTCTTTAAATTTTTCATTATAAAATCGATAACGTGGATTTTTATTTTCTTTATTAATCATTAAATCATCTCCTTTCTTCAATTATCTTATAAAATAGACGAATTGTAAAATAATTGACATCAAAATAAGTAATAAGTGTATGGTTTTTAATAATTATTTTCAAGTCTATATCATTTTAAATATATAAAGCGAAATACTTGTTGTTTCAAATTAGTCATGAGATGATAGAGATAGTAATTGTCAATTCTGTGTCAAATAAAAGGAGTAAATTTATGACTATTAAATCTAAAGCTGCAGTGGCCTTTGAACCTGGGAAGCCACTTGAAATTGTCGAAATTGATGTCCAAGAACCTAAAGAACATGAAGTGATGGTAAAAATAGATTTTACCTCTGTTTGCCATACAGATGTCTATACACTATCTGGAAATGACCCATCAGGAATTTTCCCATGTGTATTAGGTCATGAAGCGACAGGTACGGTTGTGCAAATAGGTGAGGGCGTTACCAATGTAGAAGTTGGTGATAAAGTTGTACCTCTATGGAAACCAGAATGTGGCGAATGTGAATATTGTAAACGCGGATTAAATTTCTGCTCAGCTATTTCCGATACTCAAGGAAAAGGGGTCATGCCAGATGGCACACCACGTTTTTCATATAAGGGAGAGCCCATCTATCATTTCATGGGGACATCCACATTTTCTGAATATACTGTATTAGCAGATATCTCTGTTGCTAAAATACCTGAAGGCGCTGAAATGGATAAAGTTGCGCTCCTCGGTTGTGGTGTTACAACTGGACTCGGTGCCGTTAAAAATGATGCTGAATTTGAGGAAGGTTCTACAGCTGCGGTTTTCGGTATCGGAACTTTAGGACTAGCATCGATTCAAATGCTAAAAGAATTAGGGGCATCAAGAATCATTGCGGTTGATATTAATAATGAGAAAGAAAAACTCGCGAAAGAATTTGGTGCAACTGATTTTATTAATTCTAATGAAATCGACCAACCGATTCAAGAATATATTGTTGAGATGACTGATGGCGGTGTGGATTATTCATTCGTCTGTGTTGGCCATACAGAAACAATGAATGCAGGTTTAGAATGTACCCATAAAGGGTGGGGACTATCAATTATTATGGGGGTTGCTTCAGGTCAAGATAAAATTTCGACTCGTCCATTCCATTTAATTACAGGTCGTACTTGGAAAGGTTCATCATTTGGTGGCGTGACTGGAAGAACTGGTTTACCAAAAATCATTAAAGCCCATATGGCTGGTGAAATTGACTTAGATCCATTTATCACACATCGCATGACGATTGATGAAATTAATGAAGCGATTGAATTACAAGAAGACGGGAAATCACTAAGAGATATAATTACTTTTCAATAGGAGGAAAAAATGAATCAATTAGAGATTATCGAAGAGAAAAAAGTCCATGGTGGCATTCAACGTCGCTATCAACATGCTTCTGAGATTTTAGATTGTGACATGGTTTTTTCTTTATTTCTTCCGGAAAAGGCGGAACAGGGAACGCATTTAATTTGGTTTTTATCTGGATTAACATGTGACGATCAAAATTTCGCAACAAAAGGCGGGGTCCAACGTCAAGCCAATGCTTTAAATACAGCAATTGTCATTCCTGATACATCACCTCGCGGAGACGATGTGGCCGATAATGAAGAATATGATTTAGGCCAAGGAGCAGGTTTTTATTTAAATGCGACACAAGAACCTTGGAAAAAGCATTATCAAATGTATGATTATATTACAGATGAATTAAGTGATATTGTCAAAGAACTATTACCAAATTACTCTGGAAAAGAAAGTATCATGGGTCATTCTATGGGAGGCTATGGTGCATTGCAGATTGGATTGAAAAATCCTGATCGCTTTACTAGTATTACTGCATTTGCTCCCATTAGTAATCCAATAGAAGTTCCATGGGGCCAAAAAGCTTTCACAAATTATTTAGGCGATAATAAAGAGGATTGGAAAAATTGGGATCCTGTTCAATTGGTTCAATCTGAGGAATCAGGTAACACACCGATTTTGATTACTCAAGGATCTGCAGATGAATTTTACCCCGAACAATTGACAGAAGATACATTTAAAGAAGCGGTTAAAGGAACCGGACATGAGTTAACTTATCATTTTGAAGATGGCTATGATCATTCTTACTATACCATTCAAACTTTTATTGATGAGCATCTAGCCTATCATTCAGATCATCTTAACAAATAATTTTTCAATAGCAACGTCTCTCAATGCGAGAGACGTTTTTCATATTATCTCGTCTAAATAAAGTCGATAAATTAAAAAAGTTAAGCTTCAAAGTCGAAATGTAATTATTCTTTCGTTAAAATAAAAATATATTATTTATGAGGAGTGAGTCAATATGTTGTTGGGTTTAGATCATATGCAGATGACTGCGCCACTCAATAGTGAAAAAGAAGTTCGACATTTTTTTAGCGATATTTTAGGATGTAAAGAAGTCGCTAAACCAGAGTCAATGAGTCATTTTGAGTCGTTATGGTTTGATATTGGAACGAGTATTATTCATGTGGGTTTAGATGAAAATTACTTTCCAGAAAAAAGAGGGCATCCAGCTTTTATTGTACAATCATTGAATGATTTAATCGTACGATTTGATCAATATGACATTGATTATGAATTAGATGATAATATGCCTGGTGCCAAACGATTATATACGTATGCCTTTTTCGGACATCGAATGGAATTTTTAGAATGGTTAGATAAACCACAAGCATTAAAAGGACATTTAGAAAAATAACTTCGTAATGGAATCTTATCCATCATTGAATAAAGAATCATTCTACACTTATACATAATTAGTTTGACAACCACGAGAATGACACATATTTCGAATTTGAAGTGTATCATTTGTCGATGATCTGATAGAATGTTATCCTAGAATTATCATTAAGAAAGGGGAAATCATATGACAGACTCAAAAGATCCTATGAAAAAGAATGGTATTGACTATAAGTCAAGCCATAATACGCAAACAGGAAAACAAACCAAGAAAATGCACACTAAAGCAGGTGCACCGGTCTACAATGATTTTGATACGATGACCGCAGGTAAACGTGGACCTGTACCAATGCAGGACGTTTGGTTAATTGAAAAGTTAGGACAATTTAACCGTGAAAATATTCCTGAACGAATTATGCATGCGAAAGGATCAGGGGCATTTGGTACATTTACAGTAACGAATGACATCACGAAATATACCAAGGCTAAAATTTTCTCTGAAGTTGGAAAAGAAACAGAGATGTTTGCTCGATTCTCAACCGTAGCTGGTGAAAGAGGGGCAGCAGACGCTGAACGAGATATTCGTGGTTTCGCCTTAAAATTCTATACTGAAGAAGGAAATTGGGATATGGCAGGAAATAATACCCCAGTATTCTTTATCAGAGATCCACGTCGCTTTACTGATTTGAATCATGCGATTAAACGTGATCCAAAAACTAATTTACGCTCACCACAAATGAATTGGGATTTCTGGACATCCATGCCTGAATCATTATTCCAATTGACCATTACAATGTCTGATAGAGGATTACCATCATCTTATCGTTATATGCATGGATTCTCTTCTCATGCATATTCAATGATCAATGCTGATAATGAGCGTGTTTGGGTTCAATATCATTTCCGCTCTCAACAAGGAATTCAAAACTTGACTGACCAAGAAGCGGGAACAGTTGTCGCAGATGACCGTGAATCACATCAAAGAGACTTATACAATGCGATTGAACAGGGAGATTATCCTAAATGGAAAATGTATATTCAAGTCATGACTGAAGAAGAAGCAGAACAATTGGATTACAATCCATTTGATTTAACCAAAGTTTGGTACAAAGAAGACTTTCCACTGATTGAAGTAGGGGAATTTGAATTAAATAAAAACCCTGAAAATTACCATTTAGATGTGGAACAAGCTGCTTTTGAACCTTCTAATACTGTGCCAGGTTTAGGTTTCTCACCTGACAGAATGTTACAAGCAAGATTATTTGGTTATCAAGATGCTGCACGTTACCGTATTGGCGCAAATTACTGGCAAGTACCGGTTAATTATCCGCGTGGTGTGAAGGACTTCCATCCATATCATAAACGTGGTGCGCAACGTATTTATCACGAAGATGCAGAGCTTCATTATTCACCAAATTCATATGGCAATTGGGAAGATTCTCCAGAAAATATCGAACCCCCAATGACCGCATCTGATTTAGATTATTATGATTTCCGTGGTGATGATGCAGATTATTACACACAACCAGGTAAATTATTCCGTAATATGACATCGGAACAACAACTCGTCTTGTTTGAAAATACTGCTCGAAATATGGGTGACGCATCATTACAAGTGAAATATCGTCATATCGTTCATTGTTATATGGCTGATCCTGATTATGGTCGTGGAGTTGCTGAAGCATTAGGTTTAGATATCGACAAAATCGATTTAACACCGATGAAATCAGATTCACGTGAACAATGGTTAGAAGATTTAAATCGTTTCAGTGATTTACAAGAACCAACAGAACCTGCGGATCCAGAATCTGCCAAAGATTTAGGTCCAGAAGGTCGCGATACGAATGCTGATGATCCAAAGGATTTAATCGATTGGAGAACAGACCCACAATTACTATAATTTGCATAATAAAAGACACATCTTTTGATGTGTCTTTTTGAAAACTTAAAATAATGTATTTTATTCGTGAATATTCATGACAGAACGTTTTTGTGCTTGATAAAGTAAATAAATCGAACATACTAATGTTAATATTTCAGAAATAGTTAAGGCAGACCAGATGACACTTGAACCAAATAATTGGGGTGCGAATATTAACACTAAAAAGATCATGATATAACCACGTAAAATTGAAATAATTAATTCATATTGTGGGAAGCGAATCGCTGTTAAATAACCACCAATGCCAATATTAAAGCCGAGAATGAGAAAGGCATAGCTGAAAGTTTTCATTACTTGAACGGTAAATTGCACAAATTCTGGATTTAAATCACTTAAAAAGATTTGAATTATTTGGTTCGGGAATAAGTGAACTAAAACAACTGCTACAAGTCCTGCGAATGCAATCGCGATGAATATTAATTTACGCAATTGTTTGACAATCGCATAATCTTTTTTACCATAGGAATAACTCATCAATGGTTGCCCACTTTGAACAATCGCCAACATCGTATTAATGACTAAATTCATCAAGTAAACGATAACTGAAAAACTGGCTAATCCTTTTGGCCCATAATAATCAATGATAGTATTATTAAATAATAAAATCGTAAAGCCTGAAGATAATTCAGTTAATGCCGATGGGAAACCAAATTTCGATATTTGTTTTAAATGTGACCAGCTAAATGGAAAATTTTCAAAAGAAAGTGTCGATTTTGCTGATAAAAAGTGGATCATATAGCCAACTGTTGGCAAAACTTGAGCCAATCCTGTCGCAACAGCCGCCCCGACAATGCCATAATCAAAAATAAAAATAAAGACATAGTCCAAGACTATATTTGTTAAAGCAGATAGACTGGTTAAAATCAGTGCCAAACGTGGATGACCATCCGCTTTAATAAATATTTCAAAAACATAAGTTAAAGCAAAGAATGGACTAAAAAGAATAATGATACTTAAATAATCTCTCGCTAAATCACGAATTTCAAATTCAGCACCTAATAGCGATAAGACAAATTCGATATTGAAATAGGCTAACAAAGCTATCAATAATGATAATAAAGCCGTTAATACAATACCAAATGAAAAATATTGATTCCCTTTATGACGATTTCCCTTACCTAATTGATAAGTGATCATATTCGAACTACCAATGGATATCAACATGGCCAATGCGAACATAACAGTAGTAAATGGGAGCGAGACATTCACCGCAGATAGAGCAGTGGCACCGACCCCTTGGCCAACAAAAATGCCATCGACCATTGTATAACTAGAAAAAAGAATCATCGATCCTAAAGTTGGTAATAAATATTTTATAAATGTGCGATTAATATGTTTATTATTTTGCATATATTTCTCCTTCAATCTGATATACTCTTAAGTATAAACCTTAGAGCTACTCCAAGGTCAAGGAGGAACAATGAAAATAAAATATACCATCGGTGAAATGGCTGATTTATATCATATATCGACGGATACATTAAGATATTACGAACAAGAAGAACTTTTGGTTCCTGAACGGGCTGAGAATGGTTACCGTGTTTATACGATTTTTGATACATGGAAACTAAATGTCATTACAACGATGAAGCGTTTAGGCGTATCTTTAAAGGATATCAAACAGTTTTTAGATGACCGATCGGTCGAAAGAGAAAAACAATTATTAATCGAAGAGTCTGCTTTCATACAAGAACAAATTCACACATTAAGTAAACAATTGGACCATATTGATCAACGAATCAAAGTGCTGGATGATGCGACGGATGATTCATTGCTTAATACTGTTCGCTATTCATATTATCCAAAAAGAAAAATCATTTTTATTGAGAGTCATCTTACGACGGATGATCAAGTCGACTTAGCTTATAGTCAGCTAGTGAATCAACAAAATGGGCAATGGTCCATTTATAATCGTGATTTTGCGACGATTTTGCCATTAGATAATATGAAGCGAGGTGAATATACACATTATAGTCATGCGATTTTAATTATTTCAGATGATGAATCATTATATGACGGAGAAATTGCGGAAGGGCATTATGCGACCATCCGATATCAGGGTAAATATTCACAAGCAAAAAGCATTTATCATCATTTATTACAACAAATCACCCATGATGGCTATCAACCTATCAGTAATGCCATCGAAAGATATATGATTGATGTAAATCACACATCAAATCCTGATGAATATGTCACAGAAATACAAATTCAAATTGCAAAATAATCATAAATATGAGCCGAGGTAGATCGCCTATCAAGGCTAAACTATGATAAAATTGAAAATAAAAACAAAGGAGACATTAAATGGATGCATTAAAATCAAAAATTAAAGAATTAGGAAATGTATTACCCGGAAATATTTTAAAAGTCGATGCTTTTCTAAACCATCAAGTAGACCCTACGCTAATGGTGGAGATGGGGCAGGACTTTGCTGATCGTTATGCATCAGAAAATATTACGAAAGTTTTAACGCTTGAAGTATCTGGCATTGCGATGGCTTTAACGACCGCTAATGCTTTGAATGTTCCCATGATTTTCGCAAAGAAAATTCAGTCACTCACATTAGACGACCAAGTCTATGTTGCGCAAGTATACTCGTATACAAAAGAAACGACTTATGATATTCGCGTTGATAAACGCTTTTTAACACCTGAAGATAATGTCTTAATTATTGATGACTTTTTAGCAAATGGAGAAGCACTTCAAGGACTGATCAAACTCGTTGAACAATCTGGAGCATCCGTTGGTGGAATTGGTATTGCAATTGAGAAAACATTTCAAGCTGGTGGTAAAAAAGTACGCGAAATGGGTTATCCCATTTATTCACAAGCTCGAATTAAATCCTTAGAAGATGGAAAAGTTGAATTTGATGAAGATTTAAGATCATAAAAGACAATAACTTTAAGTAAAACTTATATTAACTATAAATAATCAATATGTATCCATTCTATCTAGATAGCATTAATGCGTTTTCATTATCGTGACGCGATTAAGATCCTTTTATTAGCATTTCTAATAATCTTATAAAATTATATTAGCCTATTATCCCTTGTAAATCACTCAATGGGAGAGTATCCTTTAAGTACAATGTGAATTAACAAACAAGGAAGGGGATTTATCATGTCAATATGTGAAATGCTGGGGATTGAATATCCAATATTTTGTGGAGCGATGGCACGAATTTCATTACATCAATTAGTCGGAGCTGTTTCTGAAGCAGGCGGCTTAGGAGTCATTGCATCTGGAGGAATGACAGCTGATCAATTGCGCGAAGAAATTCAAAAGACCAGAGAAATTACTAATAAACCATTTGGTGTCAATTTAATGTTACAAATGGACAATATTCCTGAATTAGTGGAAGTAATTGTTGAAGAAAAAGTAGCCCTCGTGACAACAGGAGCAGGTAGCCCAGCCCCTTATATTCCAACACTTAAAGAAGCAGGTATTAAAGTATTTCCTGTTATCGCATCAGTAAAACATGCGACGAAAATGGCCAAAGCAGGAGCAGACGGCGTTATCGCAGAAGGGCAAGAAGCTGGTGGTCATATCGGGTCGGTATCAACGATGTCTCTTATTCCACAAATTGTTAATGCGGTCGATATCCCCGTGATTGCGGCCGGTGGTACAGGTGATGGACGTACTGTGGCTGCTATGTATGCCTTGGGTGCTCAAGGTATTCAAGCCGGAACGATTTTCCTAGCTAGTGAAGAATGTCCCATTGCACAAGCATATAAAGATGCGATTGTTGATGCGATTGATACAGGAACCATTGTGACTGGTCGCAAAGCCAAAGATCCCGTTCGTTCATTAAAAACACCAATGCTTGAAGAATTCTTACATTTAGAACAAAATAATGCTTCATTTGAAGATTTGGAACATTTAACTGTTGGTTCATTGAAAAAAGCAGTGGATGGTGATCTTGAAAATGGAACGCCAATGTGTGGTGAAATCGCTGGTTTAATCGATGAAATCAGACCTGTTCGTGAAATCATTGAATCATTATTCAATGAAGCAGATCAAGTAGCGAAAGATTTAACCATCACAAAATAATTTTGAATTTTGATCATTCTCCTACCTTGAGATAACTCAACCTAATAGTTATCTCAAGGTATTATTTTTTATTATAGCTTTTTTAAACAATTCGTTTGTATCCGTTTCCCTAGAAATGTAAAATATATTAGTACGTAAATAGATATTTTGGAGGCACATTTTGGATATTACACAATTATCTTATTTTATAACTGTCGTCGATTGCAATTATAATTTATCAGAAGCCTCAAAACGGATTCATTTGACACAGTCGGCACTCAGTCAATTTATATCAAATTTTGAAAAACGAGAGGATATTACCTTATTTCAAAGAAAAAGCAATCGCTTAGTTGGACTAACTGAAAGTGGAAAAATCGTTTATCAATACGCGATTGAAATTGTCGACAAATATGAAGAAATGACCACTAAAGCAAGAGCGGCCAGCGCAAATTATCAGCCGATAATAAAAATAGGCGTTCCCTCACTGATTTTAATGGTTTTCTTTTCGTCATTTTTACCTAAATTGAAAGAAGCTTATCCAAATTATGAATTTAAATTGATTGAAGCAGGGTCCAAACAAATTCAAGAACGTTTAACATTAGGCGATTTAGATATAGGAATTATTTTAGGTCCGATCGAATTAAATAAATCACACTATGCGATTGACTGTGTTCATTCCTCTGAAGTCGTCGCATATCTTGATGTCGATCATCCCTTAATAACAAAAGACCAAATAGACTGCCAAGATATTGAAGATTATGATTTAGCAACCTTTAATAATGATCATAGTATTTATCAAATGCTCGATAAACAACTTCAAGAGACATTTAAGAATAAAAAAATTGCTTATACTGCTTCTGCATGGGATTATTTAATTGGCTTGACCGCTGATACGAATATCATTACATTTTTACCGGAAATTATTTCGGCATCCATTACAAAAGATTCAGTCAAGCTAAAAAGAATGAAGCAATCATTAAATTTTGATATTTAAGGC
>JBHWOV010000158.1:0-9259 GCA_043424535.1 Aerococcaceae bacterium | reverse complement strand
CAAATCCATCGGGAAAATGCGATTGTGTGAGACAAAGCATAATAATGAAATTTCAGGGCCGATCAAAAATTCTTCAATCACAATTGTTGAACCCGCATGTCCGAAACATGATTGGCGCATCATCGAATCAATGGTTTCTTTAGCGACTCCTTCATTTTCAGCAATGACGACGCCCTTCCCTAACGCCAACCCATCAGCCTTAATAACAATCGGATAATTGACATTTTCTAAGCCCGCAATCGCCTTTCCATAATTGGTATATGTTTGATAGACTGCGGTTTTGATTTGATGCTTAGTTAAGAAAGCTTTGGTAAAATCTTTCGAAGATTCAAATTGAGAACATTCTTGATTGGGTCCAAAAATCTTCAGCCCTTCTTTTTCAAACGCGTCGACAATACCTAAACATAATGGATCTTCAGGTCCAACGACGGTTAAATCAATATTTTCTGATAAGGCAAAATCACATAATGCTTGGATATTTGTCGCTGCAATGGGTATATTGATGCCGATTTCCTCTGTGCCGGCATTCCCAGGCGCAAAATACAATTGACTGACTTCTGAAGATTGGGATAGTTTCCATCCTAATGCGTGTTCACGTCCTCCTGCACCGATAATTAAGACTTTCATGATATCCTCCTAATGTTTAAAATGACGCATCCCAGTAAATAACACTGAGATATTTTGTTCATTCGCAGCATTAATCACATCATTATCTTTGACTGATCCACCAGGCTGTACCACAGCTTTAATACCATATTTAGCAAGTGTGTCAATCGTGTCTTTGAAGAAGAAAGCATCTGAAGCAACGACTGCACCATCGAGATCAAACTCTGACCGTTCGAGTGCTTTTTCTAAGGCCCAAACCCGCTTCACTTCACCATGGCCTAATCCGTAAGTCATACCATCTTTAGCAACGACCATCGCATTAGAGGCGATATGTTTAACTACTTTCCAGGCAAAGTCCAAATCTATTTGTTCTGCTTCAGTAATCTGACGCAGGGTCATCAATTGCGGTTGCCCTTCATATAATGCCTGGTCGGTTTCTTGCACTAAAATACCATTGATAGTTTCTTTGTACATCATTTGTGGTTTAACGGCGTCATTGAGATTAGCAATTTGAATTAAACGAATATTTTTCTTTTTGGTTAAGATTTCGAGCGCATTTGTGTCAAATGACGGTGCGGCTACAATTTCTAAAAATGTTTGTGATAATTTCTCAGCCGTTTCTAGGTCCACTGGACGATTTAAGCCGATGATGCCACCAAATATTGATTCTGGATCACAGTCATGGGCTTTTTGATACGCTTCAGAAAGCGTCTCCCCGATAGCGACACCACAAGGATTCGCATGTTTAACAGCGACCGCCACAGGATCTTCGAATTCACGCACTAACGCAATACAAGCATTCAAATCATTCATATTATTATAAGAAATCTGTTTACCATGCAGTTGTTTAAATTCATAATTTGGCTGACTTTGACGATATAAGGCCGCTTCTTGATGGGGATTTTCACCATAGCGTAATGTTTCTTGAAATTGATAGGCTTTCGTCATATATTCTGGAAACTCAATATGATTGACTTGATTGAAATAGTTTGCGATCTGTGCGTCATAATAGGCGGTCAGACCAAATGCTTTGCCTGCTAAATAACGCCGTTTCTCTAAGTCTAATGAACCTTCTCGTAATGCTTCGATAACTGGCGCATAATCGTTTTTATCGGTGACGATAATCACATCTTGAAAATTTTTACTAGCAGCGCGAATCATGGCCGGCCCACCGATATCAATCTGTTCAATAATTTCTGTGGTTGTCTTTTGGGGGTCATTGACTGTTTCTTCGAATGGATATAAGCTATTGACAATCATATCAATGCCTTGAATACCCAGTTCATCAATCGTTTGTTGATGAGCTTCATTTTCCCGGCGATATAAAATCCCACCATGAACAGCTGGGTGGAGTGTTTTAACTCGCCCATCTAACATATCGGGAAAGCCTGTTAATTCTGATACTTCTGTCACTGCAGTTCCTGAATCAGCTAGTAATTGATATGTCCCACCTGTAGAAATAATTTCCCATCCTAAATCGATGAGTGCTTCTGCAAACTCCACAATGTCTGTCTTGTCATAAACTGAAATAAGTGCGCGCAATTATATTCCTCCAATCAAATCTTGAATCGTTTCAATCAGTATCCGATGTTCAATTTCCAAAACGCGTTGTTGCAGTGATTCTGGTGTCTCATTTGGTTCAACTCGTAGTGCCTCTTGTCTCAAGATACGTCCCTCATCGAGTTCCGCATTGACTAAATGCGTCGTCGCTCCGGTAATTTGTACACCTCTCTCGATTACAGCCTGATGAACCTTTATCCCGTAATAACCTTTTCCTGCAAATGCTGGAATCAGTGAGGGATGAATATTAATGATGCGATCCGGATAATTAGAGAGCAATGGTTCACCGACCACTCTTAAATAACCTGCTAAAACAATGAAATCGACCGCTCTTTCTTGTAAAATGTGATTAATTTCAGCATCATCCGTTGAAACAAAAGTGTCAATAAGATGATTTTCAGCTCGCTGTATGCCATAAGCATCGGGACGATTAGAAATCACAACGCCAATTCTTGTTTCTAATTGTCCAGAGTCACAAGCATCGATAATGGCTTGAAGATTTGTGCCACCACCTGAAATAAATACCGCGAGTGTCTTCTTATTTGCCATTCAATCGGACTCCTTGATCGCTTACTTCGACGGTACCTAGTTCAAAATAATCTGCATCTAGTTCTGTTAAGATGTGTTTAGCTTTTTCTAAATCAGAGTCATCTAGAACGATGATCATACCTACCCCCATATTGAATGTGCCATACATTTCACGTTCGTCAATATTTCCCCATTCTTGGAGTTTCTCAAAAATCAATGGTGTTGGAATATCAGCAGTGTTAATATTTAAACCAAGCCCTTCTGGTAATATACGTGGTAAATTTTCTTCTAATCCACCACCTGTGATATGCGCAATGCCTTGTAGTGAGACTTCTTTTAATAAGGATAATATTTCACGCGCATAAATTCTTGTCGGTGTTAATAATTCTTCACCAATCGTGCGATCGAATCCTTCAATTTTATCTGTATAGGCGATACCTTCTTTTTCTAAGATGGTTCGAACTAAGGAGAAACCATTTGAATGAATTCCAGAAGAAGGAAGTCCGATAACCCGCGAACCTACTTCAATATTAGAACCAGTAATCAGATCCTTGCGGTCAACCATCCCGACCGCAAATCCCGCAATGTCATATTCATCTGATTCGTACATGCCTGGCATTTCAGCGGTTTCTCCGCCAATCAAAGCCATTTGACCTTGTAGACAACCTTCAGCGACACCTGAAACAATCTCAGCCATTTTTTCCGGAATGTTTTTTCCTGTCGCAATATAGTCTAAGAAAAATAAAGGTTGAGCGCCCTGACACAAAATATCATTGACACACATCGCAACCGCATCAATCCCGATGGTGTCATGGATATCTAATTGTTGAGCCAACATTAATTTGGTCCCGACACCGTCTGTTCCAGAAACCAATACAGGTTCTTCCATTTCATCCAGGTCTGGCTTAAATGCGCCAGCGAAACCACCTAAATCATTCAATACGCCAGATGTATGTGTCTTTTTGACGATGTCTTTTATTAATTTGACTTGCTGATAGCCTGCTTCTTTATTAACGCCAGCTGTTTTATAATCTAATCCCATTTAATTACTTTCCTCCTGAAAGAAATATGCTTGATATAAATTTTTAGTTCCGATCCCTTTGTGCATGCCATTCAATGATAAAAATGCTAATGAATCACAGCCGATGATGTCTATCATTTCTTCGATCGTATGATTGACGGATATCAAATCTTTTTCATCGGGAATGTCCACCGTCACATTATTACTGCGCAACAATTCGGGTGCGGCAATTCTTACATGCACTTTATTAGCCCCCTTTTCCTTGAGGCTCGTAACAATACGTTTAATTGTCGTTCCTCGAACAATCGAATCATCGACGAGTATAATATCTTGATTTGCGATATTGACGCGGATCGGTGTGAGTTTAATGGTGACGCCACGTTCTCGCTCCGCTTGTGACATTTCAATAAAGGTCCGACCGATATAATTATTTCGGATAAAATCTTGTTGATATTCAATCCCCGAGGCATTCGCATATCCTAACGCCGCAATAATTCCTGAATCTGGTGCACCGATCACAATATCCGCATCCACCGGGGACTCTTCAAAGAGTTGCTGTCCCATTCGGTAGCGCGCATCATAAACTGAAACACCATCGATGATGGAATCTGGTCTGGCTGTATAGACATATTCAAAGGCAAAGACTTTAGGTTCTTCATTCGATAAATAATAAGACGTTTGTCCATGAATCGTATGGACAAATAATTCACCAGGCTGCATATCGCGGACAAATCTTGTATTCGTCGCTTCAAAAGCACAAGATTCTGTCGCAATAATCGCTGCTTCATTGGCATAACCAATGCATAGTGGTTTGATGCCTTCAATATCGCGGTAAGCTAGTAAACGCACCTTAGAAACATAAACTAAATTAAATGTGCCATTTAATGTACGGATATATTGATGGAATGTCTTCACATCGAGTGATTCGATTTTGTCAAATAATTCATCAATCGAAAAATCTTCATTGCTGATGATTCCGTCAATAGCTAATAGTCCACCGTCTCGTTCTATCGGCATGTCTGGCATATTATCCAGCCGAAATTGATATTTGACATAACCTAACCCTTTATTTCCTTGAAGATTGTCATTTAAATTTTTAGCAAAATTCCGTTTGACTTGGCCTTCACCAATATGTTTATCAATCCCGTCTTCATGAATGGTCGCAATGCCCACGGATTGTTGGCCCCGATGTTGGAGTGCATAGAGTCCAAAATAAATTTCTTGAAATGCTGAAATGTCTTTCGTTGAAAAATAGCCAAATATTCCACTCATTCGTGTGCCTCTTATAAATCTTGAATGTCATCATTCATTTTGATGACATTTTCTTTCATGCGAGTTTTATATGCGAGTAATTGTTTTGCTAGACTTTCATCTTTTAGTGCTAGGATTTGTGTGGCTAAAATTGCTGCATTTTGACCTCCATCAATGGCAACGGTCGCAACCGGTACACCTGAAGGCATTTGGACAGTTGATAACAATGCATCCAAACCATCTAAAGTCGATGATTTGATCGGCACACCGATAACAGTTTTCGTAGTGGCACCAGCTAATACCCCCGCTAAATGCGCTGCTTTACCGGCAAGCGCAATATATACATCTGTATCATTTTTGTTTACTTGTTCCAATAATAAATCCAAGGCACGATGTGCTGAAATCACAAATACTTGATACTCTACACCAAACTCTTGTAATTGCGTGGTCACTTTTTCTGCGATTGCCTTATCTGAAGAACTTCCCATAACAATAGTAATCATTTTTTCCTCCTAATAGTTTGCAAAACTAGTCCATAAAGTAACGATAAGCTTGTTCAATAAAAGTTGGTTCCTGGGTGATGTTGATATTTTGATATAATGATGCGTCCATGCGCTCAATATTAGACACACTCGCAAAGACTAACCCGTCCGGACTCGTCAATGCATCGACGCCATAGTGATTGAAATGGATGGGGAACATGGATAAAATTTGTCCTTGTTGTAACATCGCTTCGTATTTTGATCCTAAATCGACGCCACCCCATTTTGTCGCAAGAGCAGTTTGATATGCTGTGATAGCTCCATCAGACCAAGCGCTATTATTAGAAACAATTTGGGCAGTTTGAATATCTGAAATAAATTTATTCAAAGGATTCGGTACGATTTCTAATACAGTTCCCTTTTGTACTTTTCCAAATTCAATCAGCCCCGTGCGAATGAGACTGGCTCCAGCTGACCCACTACCGAAGATTAAGCGTCCTTTTTCAAGATGTGTTTCAAGTGCTTTGGAAATATGTGGGGTCTGAATAATGAGATCCCATCCTTTAGCCGCCTCATTTGGTTCATTCCCCATGACAAATCCTGACGCAAAGGCAATCATTTCATAATCTGGAATGCGTTTTCCTAGCGCATTGACACTCTCGTCATATGCGGCTTTACTGGATGTCTTAATAACATGGAATGCCGTTTCGAATCCGACCGATTCAAAGGCATCTCGTAAATCATATTCTGTATTAGAACCTAGTAAAACTGGAATTAAAACACGTGGATGTTTAATTGGTAAACTTCGACGACGATAATTATTTTGATTTTCAGGAACAAAAAGATTCACTCGATCAATTTGTTGATGAATTGACGCGAAAGTCTCTTGGCTCCCTTCATAAAGTGCGTCAATTGAGATACTTTCTGCACCTATTTCAATCTTTTCCGCAATGGTTTCACCAATGCATTGATAATCCAATTCTTCTAAATTCGCATCGACAGCAATTTCAAGAATAAAGGAGCCCATCATTGGTTCTGTTAAACGGTCAATAATCTCCGTTGATAAGCGTAAGCCAATATTATTGCCATAACTCATTTCAATGATTTGACGTAATAGTCCATCATAATTGACCGATGAAGCGGCTAAGATTTTACCAGTTTGATTGAGTGACTGAATCGCAAGAAAGTTCGTTTTGGCTTTATCCAAATCAATCGTGCCATTGGCTTGAATCGGATTTTCTATTAGGATGACACGATTGCCTGCTTTCTTAAATGATCGGGAGATGACATCATGAATTTTTCCTGTTGCCACCGCAAATGATAATAAACTCGGTGGAACATCTAATACTTCATAACTACCAGACATCGAATCTTTCCCTCCAATGGAGGCCAGCTCTAATTCATTCATGACGGTATTTGCTCCGAGTAAAGCCAGAACCGGTTTACCCCATTTTTCAGAATGATTGTCCAAGCGTTCGAAATATTCTTGGAAAGTGAGATGCGCATCTCGGTAGTCAAACCCTAAAGCGACTAAGCGGGCAATAGATTCAATCACTGCATAATAACCACCATGAAATGGCGATAAAGAAGCCAGTTCAGGGTGATAGCCATAAGCCATGGCTGATACTGTTTCTGTCGCTCCGTTACGAACTGGTAGACGTGAAACCATGCCCAATTCTTTGGTTCTGCGCGTCGTTCCACCATAAGGATAAAGCACGGTCGCCCGACCAATAGAGGCATCAAATTGTTCATCCATTGTTTGCTGATCAGCATGATGAATCGATTGTAAATAAGAAATAATTTCTTTTTCCGAAAAATCAATGGGTGTATTTTCAAATAAGTCTTCTTGTGGTTGTTGTAAATGTGCTGTTTGATGTTTTTCTGCACCGGCGGAATCGAGAAAATCCCGGTGCAATTGAATGACAATATCACCGTCATAAGTCATGGTCATCAACCCATCGTCAGTCACTTCGGCAACAATTGTCGCTTCCACATCTTCTTCCTTGGCATATTGTAGGAAGGTTGCTGTATCCTCAGGCGCCACAACGACCGCCATGCGTTCTTGGGATTCAGATAAAGCAATCTCTCCTGCATGCATGCCATCGTATTTTACCGGTACTTTGTCTAATGCAATATGTATCCCGTCGGCTATTTCACCGATCGCAACAGCAACGCCACCTGCTCCAAAGTCATTACAACGACGAATTAAACGAGTCGCCTCGCCATTTCTAAAGAGACGTCCGATTTTACGTTGCATGGAAGCATTCCCTTTTTGAACCTCTGCTCCCGCTTGTTCTAATGAAGCCTCGGTTTGAATTTTAGATGAACCGACTGCTGCTCCGACGCCATCGCGACCTGTTTTGCCACCTAATAGAATGATTTGATCGCCTTTTTCAGGAATGTCTTTAATGATATTTTGTTGCGGTGCAGCAGATATGAGCGCTCCTAATTCTAATCTTTTCGCTTCAAAACCTGGATGATAAATTTCTTGGTTATAGCCTCCAGTGACACCATATTGACTTAAATAATCAGAATAGCCGGCAAGTGCGGTTTGTGAAATAATACGTTGTGGCAATTTTCCTGGGCGAGTTTCATTTAATGGTAGTGTCGGATCACTGGCACCACCAATTCTTAAGGCTTGGTACACCCAACTACGTCCCGATAGTGGATCACGGACTCCCCCACCTAAACAAGTTGACGCACCACCAAAAGGTTCAATTTCTGTTGGATGATTATGCGTTTCATTTTTAAAATAAAGAATCCAATCTTCTTCTTCGCCATCCACATCGACTTTAATCATTAAGGTACACGCATTGACTTCTTCTGATACTTCGACATCATTTAACAATCCTTGTTTTCGTAAATAACGCGCTTGGATTGTTCCCATATCCATCAAAGTAATGGGTTTATTTGTACGCTTTAATTTTTCTCTTCGAAATAAATAATCATTTAAGGCAGATTGGAATAATTCTTTGTAGTGGCCTTCTTCAAATTGAATATCATCTAATGTCGTATTAAATCTAGTATGGCGGCAATGATCAGACCAATAGGTATCAATGACTTTCAATTCCCATAAATTGGGTTCACGATTGATGGATTTGAAATAGTCCTGTGTAAAGAGTAAATCATCCTGATCCATCGCAAATTGTTGTCCAAATTTTTTTAATTCTACCTTGGTCATTTTGGTAAATTCTTGAATCGGATTTAATTCTTCCCAATTCGAATCGACCAAAATGGGGTCATTTCGTTCAATCGGTACCTCAATATTTTCAACAGGATTGAGATAGTATGCTTTAAACTGCGCGAATTGACCATCGCTGACTCCTCGCAGCGTTATTAAAGTCGAGTGATGTACTTTGATCGATGAAAAACCTAACAAATCTTGAATATAAGTGGTCATCATCGCTTCTGTCTCATTATATTGCCCAGTCACTTGACGATAACGGAAAACATGTTCTGCCAGCTCTGGTAGTGTTTCTACATATATTTCACGAGATGGAGAAACTAAGATATCACGACAGATTGTTTCAATTTGCTCAGAAGTCCCTCCATCAAAATCATAAATATCATATTGTTGAATTGAAAAGTCGGGCGCCCAATTTAAATAGTCCCGCGCTTCTTGTTCTAATAATTTTCCCTGCTGACTGCGGGTCCCTTTTTCAAGTGTTATAATTCGCATGATTCGCTCCTTAAGCTAAATAATTTATTATATCTAAAGGTGAAATAGATTGATCTCCATCAAAAACGCGCATATTGCCACCAGAAACTTCGTCGATTAAAATAATTTCATCACTATTTGCTAGACGGCCGA
>JBHWOV010000157.1:0-10293 GCA_043424535.1 Aerococcaceae bacterium | reverse complement strand
AATGTTTCAGCAATGGATAGCTTGCATTTAATAACGATCGTCTTATTAGTAGCCGCTGCAAGTCTGGCATTCGTTGTTTTATATAATTTAACAAATATTAATATTGGAGAACGGATTAAAGAATTATCAACCATCAAAGTTTTAGGATTTTATGATCATGAAGTGAGTTTGTATATTTATGATGAAATCTTTATTTTATCCGTCATCGGTGGTGTTGTTGGATTGGTGTTAGGAAATCTACTGACAAAAATACTCATGAAAACGATGCAGACGTCAGATTATCTCTTCCATCCAGTCATCCAATGGGACGGCTACCTTTGGTCATTTGTACTAACCATTATTTTCTCTGCCATTGTGATGCTTGTGATGCATCGTAAACTTAAAAATATTGATGTTGTTGAAGCAATGAAAGCAGTTGAGTGATTTAGAAACAATTTTATGAATATTTAAATTGTTACGAGAAAGTTAAATTTTAGAAGCTAACTCTGAAGTTGGATGGTTGCTAAACTGTCTAACGATAGGGTTAGCTCTTTTATTTTAATAATGCAGGTGTTTTATATTAGAAAGGGACAATAAAGGACTAGCAATGACAAAGTGACAAAGAATGTGCTACAATAAAGAAGAATACACGCACGTTAAATGGAGGTAAGAGTATGAAGTGTCCTAATTGTGGTAAAACAATTCGAAGTAAAAATCAATGTGCGCATTGTGGTTATGTTTTTAACAGTGATGCTAAAAAAACCAGAGATGCTCATAGAAATGATGAAACGTTAGAAGTGAACAAAGAAAAGGATACACTTCGTTCAGAAAGAGAACCTGTTGAGTTTGAGAGTGTAACCATTAATAGCCGTTCCACTCAAGATGAAACACCGAACGATCAGTATGAAGAAGTGTATGTTTATGAAGAACCGAAGCAGCCTGGTGGATGTCGACGCGTCTTTAGTTTCTTAATTAAATTAATCTTAGCAGTCGTAGTGGTCTTCCTATTATTTTATTATGGCCCTATGCTTTATAATAAAGCGATGGATTACTTTAATAGAAATGAGCAAACAGAACAGACGACAGAATCGACGTCCACTGAAAATGAATCAACTGAACCTGTCAAATCTGAACAAGGACAGAATGAAGCGACATCAGAATCTACGGAAAATGCTCAGACATCAAACTGGACATTTGAAACTAATACTGATGATTATCCTGTTATTAGAGTGGCGATGACACCTGAAGAGCCGGTCGATTCAATTGATGGAGATACATTTACATTTGAATTAACGAATGGCAATACAGAGTCTCAAGAGATTACAGAATATTCATTGACACCAGAAGGAAATCAATTGATTTTAAGTTACCGCGATCCAGCATTAAATGTTTTATCAGCGGAACCGCAGCCACAAACTTTAACCATTACGTCAGATTCGTTAAATGTTTCAGAAGAGGTAACTTATGAAATTCCATCGAATGGTTTAGATCAAGCTACCATTGATCAATATAATGAGATTATCAATAATACATTTGATGGCAATGAAAAAGTAACAGCATTTATCGATACAAATGATGAAAATCACTCCCCATTCATTTATGATGATCAGACGCAAGAAGCGGGCTCATTAATTAGTTGGTATATTATTGAACGTGTCTATCTAGCAATTGAAGACAATGAATTAAGTTTAGATGATGTCATTCGAATTAATTCAGCTTTAATGGCAGAAGGCGATACAGCACCACTAAGTACGGTTGAGCCAGATACTGAATATACAGTTGATGAACTACTTGATTTAATGATTCAAGAACAAGATTTAACAGCGATGAACCATTTAATACAAGAAGTTGGCGGTCCTAACCAATTTAATATTTGGTTGAATGAACATAATTATTTCTCTACTCGAGTTAATAATTTATTGTCATTATCACCAGACGGGCAAGTCACAGGAGCGATGACAAATGTTCAAGATTTAGGACAACTACTTCAACAATTAAGTAATAATGAACTTGTATCTGCAGAAGCAAGTGAAATGATCAAAGAAAAATTATTACTATCACCGGAGACAGCAAAATATCCAAGTGAAGGTATTGAAGGTGTTGAGAGAAGATTTGAATTAGTATCGTCTGATGAGAATGCACAACAACAATATTATTCTGCTATTTTAGAATCAGAGAATGCTAACCATATCATTATTTTGATGGCTAATAGCTATGATGAAGCACAAACAATGACAGAAAAAATTCAAATGGCTTTGACAGATATTATGAATTTGCAACTTGGAAATGAAAATTCGGATGAATCTGAAGATGAAATCGAAGAATCGACGGAAGCTGCAGCTTCTGTTGAAGAATCTGTGTCCATTGCAGAAACACCGGTCGAATCACAACAGCCTGCAAATTCAACTGAACCAGTAGAGCAATATGTACCAGAAAATCCAGCCTACTATTCACAATATGTCCGTGGAGAGGATCGATATGTTGAGTTGCCAGACCGTAGTATCGTAAATGAAAATGGTCAGCGGGTTGAACCGACATGGTTCTTTGATGAAAGAACACAGACTTATCGTTATACTTTTGAATAGTGTCTTGGCTAATATTTAAAGATTTAAAACATCGACTTAAAAGTCGATGTTTTTTTAGAATTAAGAAGAAAATAAGAAACCTTTATGAAAATCAACACAGAACATTTTACATAATTTATAATAGAAATGGTCTAGCTTAAGAATTGACTTTACACGTATTAGGTGTATAATTCTATTGTAAATACACTTAATAAGTTAAAGGAGAGGATTATATGTCGAGTGCATTAGTAGAATTAGTGGTTTCAGCCGTGAAAGCCAAATATATTAGTGAAAAAGCATTTTATAGTGAGCAATTAGGCATTTCTCCACAAAGTTGGGATCGCTGGAAAAAAGGCGAACAAGGTTTGAAATATGAAAATATGCGAATTATATCGACATTATTTACAGATTATGAATGGATGCTCGTGCAAAAAGTAACACGACGTCGCGAAATCATGAATGAGCCACATGGTAGCGCGGTTGCTGAATTTAATTATATAAAATATCAAATCGCAAAAACATGGATCAATCATGGATTAGCGCGGATTGAATGGCAACAAAATCAAGCAAATGAACCTGGGAGTAATCGAAGATCAAATACTGTTGTTCTTCGTTTAATAACAGACTATAATATTTGGGGCTATAACGATATTATCGAAATGCGTCTTCCTGGTGTGATTCAGCAACAAATTGGACATGATACGCATAAATTGTTAGATTGGGTTAATAATCAAACTGAGATCCTTGAGCCAGAACAAAAATAATTTTTAGAGTGGGTTTTATGGCAAGAAGAAAAAAACGAACAAAAACAAAAAATACAAATAAACGACGGAAAAATAATCGATTTTCTAAGTGGTGGAAACGAGTGATGCCTGCTTTTTTACAAAGAGTGGGCTGTGTCACTATTTTCTTGGTGTTTCTTGCAGTATTAATCGGACTGGTTATTTTTCGAATTGCTGATCAGTCAATCGAGCAATATCAAGAAGAGCAACAAGCTTTAATGCAACGTGAGACCTTTATTCAAACACTTGTTCCAACTGCTCAGAAATTGCAGAGACAGTATGGAATTCTTGCCAGTGTATCTTTAGGCCAGGCGGCATTAGAATCAGATTTTGGGACAAGTGAATTGGGGGCTCAATATCATAATCTCTATGGGGTTAAAACAGAAGCATCTGATCCACAAGGTGTAGATATGACGACGTCTGAATTTGTTGACGGAGAATGGATTGAAATTGTTGATCGATTTAAAGTTTATCCTTCATGGGAAGAATCAATGCGCGAACATGCGGAATTAATTTATTATGGCACTAGTTGGGATCAATCATTTTATAGAGATGTTCTAGTAGGGGATACTTACCAAGAACAAGCTCAAGGGCTTCAGTCCGCAGGGTATGCGACAGACCCTGATTATGCCAATAAAGTGATTCAAATGATCGAAGCATGGAATTTAGACCAATTTGATCAACCGATAGAATCACAATCGGATATTTCGACAGAGTCAAGCGCTGAGTAAGTGTTGCACTTATCAAAATATTTTATTTTGTGCATGGCGAAAATATTTTATGATGAAATACAATCACTTAGATAATTCAGAGATTATAGATGGAATAAGGAAATATTATCGTAATAACAAATTAAGGCCGGTAAAGTCGTCAATATTACATTGACAGACAATTACTAGGCCTATTTTTTATTGACAACGAATGGTTGAAGAGTAAAATAAAAGAAAGTAATCGCTCACATTTTAAGAAAGGAGAGAGACGAGAGCAATCATAATGTGTTTTTGATACTTTGCCAACAGAAAGGGGCATGTCATGTATAAAAATTTACAAAAACTTGGTTCATCATTAATGTTACCAGTTTCCGTCCTTGTTGTAGCCGCTCTATTTATGGCGGTAGGATATGGGTTGGATCCACAAGCTTTAGCGGGGTCTGATAATAGTATTGCTGTATTTTTAGTTCAAGCAGGACTTGTCGTTATTGATAATTTACCTATTTTATTTGCTGTCGGAGTAGCCGTAGGATTTGCCAGTGATAATAATGGGACCGCAGGTTTAGCTGGCTTGGTTTCATTCTTGATGATTACGACTTTATTGAATCCAGAAAAATTAGCTGTTATTCAAAATGTTCCAGTGGAGCAAATCAATCCTGCCTTTGGCGCAGTGAAAAATGTCTTTATCGGAATTATTTCGGGAGTCACTGCTGGATGGGCTTATAATCGATTCCACAAAACAGAATTGCCACAATGGCTAGCATTCTTTAGTGGGAGACGTTCGGTTGCCATTGTTACTGCCGTGGTCTCCGTGCTTATTGCGATTGTATTATATTTTATTTGGCCAGCACTATATGGATTGCTAACAGCTTTGGGAACTTCAATTGCAGGGCTCGGTGCTTTAGGAGCAGGATTATTTGGTTTTTTAAATCGATTATTGATTCCAACAGGTCTGCACCATGCATTGAATAATATTTTTTGGTTTGACACCATCGGAATTAATGACATTGGGAATTTCTGGGCGTCTACTGGAACACAAGGTGTGACAGGGATGTATCAAGCTGGTTTCTTCCCTATTATGATGTTTGGCTTACCAGCGGCAGCGATGGCAATGATTAAAAATGCGAAACCCGAATTGAAAGGGCAAGCGAAAGCCTTATTAATCGCAGGAGCTATTGCTTCATTTGCGACAGGTATTACGGAACCATTAGAATTTTCATTTATGTTTGTAGCGCCATCATTATATTTTGTTCATGCGCTATTAACAGGGATTTCTTTATTTGTTGCTTCATCACTTAATGCGACTGCAGGATTTTCATTTTCAGCAGGGCTTATTGATTTGATTGCATCTTGGCGGATGCCTTTAGCGAATAATACATGGATGTTATTAGTCATGGGATTAGTATTCGCTGTATTATATTTTGTTATCTTTGATTGGATGATTAAACATTTCAATTTAAATACTCCGGGTCGTGGCGAAGTGCTAGAAAATGATGCGACAACCTCTGATCAATCTAATGGGGTATCTGAAAAGGGACCTAATGCTGTGATGGCGCATGAAATTTATCAAGCAATTGGTGGCTCTGAAAATATTCAAGCCGTTAATAATTGTGCCACACGCTTACGTTTAGAATTAAATGATACGGGGATTGTTGACCGAGGAAGAATTCAAGCAGCCGGTGTTTCTGGTGTTCGTGTATTAGATAACAGAAATCTTCAAGTAATCATCGGAACGAATGTTCAATTTGTGGCGGATGAATTAAGTCAATTAAATAATCAACAAGCGACAGTTCATGACACCACACAAATGACTAATACACCAACAGAGAAACAAGTAACGAATCATATTGCTACCCAACTTATCGGAAGTCCGTTGACGGGTGAAATTGTTCAATTAGAAGATGTTGAAGATCCAGCCTTTAGTTCAAAAGCATTAGGAGAAGGAATTGCGATTAAACCATCAGATGGTCAAATCGTTTCGCCAGTTAATGGTGAGATAATGACCGTTTTCCCAACAAAACATGCGATTGGTTTTAAAGCCGAAAATGGTGCTGAATTATTAATGCATATGGGATTGAATACAGTAGAGTTAGAAGGACAAGGTTTTAAAATTGATGTCAATGAAGGAGATAAAGTATCGATTGGAGACTATTTAGGAACTATCGATATTGAATTGATTGCTGATCAAGGATACTCTCTCGTTACACCACTCGTAGTCACGAATGGCGTAGATTATAACATTGTAAATATTAATCAAGAAAATCATGTGACTTCTGGTGATACTGTCTATGAAATTGACGTAAAATAAGAACAAAGCTCCCAATTTTAGGGAGCTTTTTTTGAAAGGAGAAAAAATGGTTACAAGATTATTATCTGCAAATCCATCAGAAATTAAAAATTATAATCGTACCGAACTCATTGAAAGTATTCGTAGTAGTGAGGGAAGGATTATTTTATCAGAAAATATTGTCGTTCCAACTGCCAATATCTCTGATATTACGAATGCTGAATTAGCAGCAAGTTTTGGAGCGGATTTAATTTTACTGAATGAAGTGGATTTGTTTAATCCTATCATCAGTGGTTTAAATAAAGAACAGGCAAAAGATTTTGCGAATCTTTTAAAAGATTTAACCGGAAGACCGATTGGTGTAAATTTAGAACCCGTATCTGAAGAAGTGGCGATGATGGAGAGTCGTAAAGAAATAGCGAATGGGAGAAAAGCAACGATTGAAACATTCAAAAAAGCCAACCAATTAAGTCTTGATATGATTTGTTTGACAGGGAATCCAGCGGCTGGTGTATCGAATGAAACCATCATTGATTCGATACATTTAGCACGGAAACATTTTGAAGGCATGATTATTGCAGGAAAAATGCATTCTGCAGGTGTTGCTGAACCAGTCATCACCTTAGAAATAGCGAAAAATATTATTGATGCAGAACCCGATGTCTTAATGATTCCAGCGATTGGTTCTGTCCCTGGAATACGTCCAGCAATGATTTATGACATAATTGATTATGCGCATAGAAAAAATTGTTTAGTGATGACAGCCATTGGTACGAGTCAAGAAGGAGCAGATCCTCAGACAATTCGTCGCTTAGCTTTGGATGCGAAGGTAGCTGGAGCAGATATTCAACATATCGGAGATGGAGGGAATGCTTGGTTACTGCCGGTTGAAAATATTTATCATATGAGTGTAGCTATTCGAGGAAAACGTCATACCTTATCTCGAATGGGACGTTCGGTAAATCGTTAATTTCTAAAAATAGGGAAAAATAAGTCTATAAATTAGAAAATGATGAGCAACTTTGTTGTAAACGGTGTCATTAACATATAAAATGAAGTTAAGAATATAATAAGGAGTGGTAGGATGACTGTAGAGATTGCTGAACAATATCAATTACTAATTGATGGCGAATGGACCAATGGTACTGGTAATGAAACAATAGATGTCTATAATCCTGCAACAGGAGAGAAAATCTCGACAATTATCGATGCGACAAATGATGATGTCGATGCAGCCGTCAAAGCGGCACAGGAAGCATTTAAAACTTGGGGACGAAGTGATGTAAAAGAACGCTCAAGTATTTTATTAGAAATTGCAGATCGTATTGAAGAAAAATTAGATTTCTTTGCGACGGTTGAATCAACGGATAATGGTAAACCAATCCGTGAAACAACAGGCGCAGATATTCCACTTGCAATTGATCATTTCCGCTATTTCGCTGGAGTTATTCGGAGCGAAGAAGATACAGTGAAAATGTTGGATGACCAGACAATGTCGTTAATTATTAGAGAGCCTATTGGTGTTGTAGGACAAATTGTACCATGGAATTTCCCATTCTTAATGGCAGCATGGAAGATTGCACCAGCTTTAGCGGCAGGAAATACGATTGTCTTTAGTCCATCTTCTAGTACGTCACTCAGTGTATTAGAATTTGCGAAAATATTAAATGATGTATTACCTAAAGGTGTCTTTAATTTAGTGACAGGTCGTGGATCAAAATCTGGAGATTATTTACAACATCATCCTGGTTTAGATAAATTAGCCTTTACTGGATCGACTGAAGTTGGTCGTCAAGTAGGTATTTCTGCTGCAGAAAATTTGATTCCAGCTACCTTGGAATTAGGTGGAAAGTCAGCGAATATCTTCTTCGAAGATATGGATATGGACCAAGCACTCGAAGGAGCTCAACTAGGTATCTTATTTAATCAAGGACAAGTTTGCTCGGCAGGGTCACGTATTTTTGTTCAAGAATCAATTTATGACACATTTATGCCGAAATTAATTGAAGCATTTGAAAAAGTTCAAGTTGGCGATCCATTGGATGAGAATACGCAAATGGGCGCTCAAGTCAATGAAAATCAAATTGAAACGATTGAAAAATATATTTCTATCGGTAAAGAAGAAGGTGCAGAAGTCTTAACAGGCGGAGAACGCTACGAAGATGGTGCATTAGGAGAAGGTTCTTTCTTTAAACCAACTTTGCTCGGTGCAACAAATGATATGCGTGTCTCTCAAGAAGAAATTTTTGGCCCAGTTGCTACAGTGATTAAATTCAAAGATGCTGATGAAGTTATTCAATTAGCAAATGATAGTGACTATGGTTTAGCAGGTGGTGTTTGGACGACAAATATTAGAACAGCTTTCAAAGTAGCCCGTGGCATTCGCACAGGACGTATTTGGGTTAATACTTATAATAGCTTTGAAGCGGGAACACCATTTGGTGGTTACAAAGATTCTGGTATCGGTCGTGAGACACATAAAATGATTTTAGATGCGTACACTCAAGCTAAAAATATTTATATTAATTTAGATGAAGGTACGACAGGAATGTTTTAATTAAGATGACAGAAGACAAGCCTTTTAAAGAAGGTTTGTCTTTTTTTAGTCGCATTTTTTTGATAAAAAAATGAAAAGAATCGTCGACTATGGTATTATATTGAGTAGCTATCAATTAAGGAAAGGGGGCTTCACTGAGTGAAAAGACATTTACCAGGATCAACGATTGGAATCATCGGAAATAGCATTTCCTCAGCATTACTTGCGCAAGCAGCTGGCAAATTAGGATATCGTGTTGCAAGTTTGGTGTTGGATGAGAATAATCCCGTGCGACAATTTGCCAGTTGGCAAACTGTGACTGAGACATATAATGATGAAGCATTAAGATATTTTGCCAGTCGTGTGGATTTAGTCACGAGTGAAGTGGGTTTATTAACTCATCGTCAGTATCAATTTGTTTCGACGATTACGGATGTTGGTTTATCTGAAAATCTTATGGCAATCACAACAGATAGATTGCTTGAAAAGAATTTTCTAGATAGCCATCGTTGTTTGATTGCACCTTATTCATTAGTGACCAATATTGGCGATATTGAAGAAGCGGTAGAATATTTAGGCTTTCCATGTGTTCTTAAAGGAACACAAAGACATTTATCGCATTCAAAAGACCATGTCATCTTATATAGTGAAGAAGATTATGACGCAGCAGCAGAAAAATTAGCAAATGGCTCATGCATTCTAGAAGCCTGGATTCCTTTTGAAAAAACAGTATCATTAACTGCTGTACGCAATGAAAGAGGAGAGATTCTCTTATATCCTATTTTTGAAATTGTGGATCAAGCATCAACAACACGACAAGTACAATTTCCTGCCAATATTAATGAACCGATAAAACAAGAAATTTATCGCATCGGCCAATCGATTGTAGAAGATTTATCATTAGTAGGAACAATGACGATTCGTTTCTTTGTGACATCTGCAGGTGTTATTTATGTTAATGAAGCGAGTGTTGGTCTGAGAGATGAAGCATTATTTACACTAGGAAGCATGTCCATCTCACATTTTGAAGCCACGGCTAGAGGGTTATTAGGTTTACCATTGCCAGAATTAAGAATACGTTCCAAAGCAGCGATTGCATTGCCAATCGAACAATTAAATCGTGAAAATGTCTTGACACAATATATGTTGCGCACAGACTGGGGCTTTGCACTCTTTAATCCTATTGGAAATGATCCAGATTATCTCACAGGGCAAGTCATCGTTACCGGAGACTCACTAAGAAGCTGCGAGCGTCAAATAGAGTTAACAGAACTTATTTAAGAAGATATATTGATAGGCATTGAGCAGAACATTGTTTAATGTCTATTATTATTTATTCATATTTTATATCGAGTAGAAATCATGACAGGGGGAAATGGATTGTCCAACTTAAAAGAAAATATCGCACAATTAAATGACAAACAACGAGAACATT